>JAGBZE010000075.1 GCA_017628435.1 Akkermansia sp. | reverse complement strand
GTGGATAACTTGTGGAAAAATTGTGGATAACTTTTGCTTGATATTATGGGTAAAGGGTGTAGAATGTATGGCGTACTTACTGACGATGAACTTTTTCTTGAAAACAATGGCGATGTGTGCAGCCGGCTGCGTGCTGGTTTCCTGCTCGGATTCTGCAGAGGGTGTGTGGCATGGCGAATGTCTGAATGAATCGGTCGGCACCAAGTCCGGCATGAAGATGACTATCAAGCAGGATGGTGACAAATTGCAGGGTATTCTGATGCTGCAGGATGATTTGTACGGCAGTGGCCGCCTTACGGGCTACGTGACTGGTAAGGACGTGACAATGCACTCTGAAGGCAACATGCAGACCTTTATCAATATTGTGTGGAGTGGCAAGCTGAAGGGTGATACCATTAAGGGCACATACCGTGTGGAGCCCGCGCCGTCCGCAGAGATGCTGGGCCGCGAGGTGCAGAAGGGCACTTTCATCATTCACCGCGATTAAGCGTAGGTGGGGGATGACGTCAGAGGCTGGGATGGCAGGTAATCTGACAAGAGGCAGGGCTCACCTCATCACACTGGGGGCTTTTATCTGCTTTGGCCTCATGAGCCCGCTTTGTAAGTGGGCCATGGAGAGCGGCCTTATCACCGGGGTGAGCATGGCATGCTTCCGCCTGTGTGGCGCTGCGATGCTGTTCTGGCTGGTGTCGCCGCTGGCTCCCCGGCAGCGGATAGATGCAGCGGATTGGAAGCATCTGGTTATTATGTCCCTGTGTGGTATGGGGATAAACCAGTTCTGCTATGTGCTGGGGGTGCAGTATACCTCGCCCACCAATGCCTGTGTTATCACTACCAGTACGCCGGTGTTTACTTTTGCGCTTTCAGCCTTGTTTCTGCATGCGGCTGTGACGGCCCGTAAGGTGGGAGGCCTGGCACTGGCTGCCGTGGGCGCGCTTGTGCTTATTCTGGGCTCGCAGATGCAGGGCGGGCGCAGTGGTAACCCGCTGGGCGATGCCATTTGCCTGTTTTCGCAGTTTTCGGCTTCCTGCTATTTTGTGTTTTTCAGCGGTGTAATTAAGAAATACCACCCTGTGGTGCTTATGCGCTGGCTTTTCCTTATTTCGGCAGTGCTAACATGTCCGTTCTGGCTGCAGGAATTGTGCACGCTTCCCTGGAATCTGCTTGGAATGCCGGAGATATTGGGTTCTGCCTATGTGGTGTTCTTCGGTTCTTTTGTGAGCTATTTGCTTATGATAGTGGGACAGCGGCATTTGGAACCTGCCACTGTGGCGGCGTACAATTATATTCAGCCGGTCATTGCTGCCACCGTGGGAATTCTGCTGGGGGTGGATGCGCTGAGCTGGCAGAAGGTGGTGGCTGTGCTCTGCATTGCTGCCGGTGTGTGGTCGATTTCCCGAAAGTCTGCTTGACCTGTGCCATTTCCTGCGTATAATGCCTGTGCAAGCTGATTCGTTGTTCTATACCCGATGCTCAAGATATTCCTCAACTGTGTGCTGCCTCTGCTGGCTCTGGGGTGCCTGTGGTTTGCATTGGTGTGTTTTGTCGGCGGTGTACGTATGCTGCAGCATCGTCTCAGCCTTTTGATTGGTGGGTTGCATGCCGGCAGTGTGGTGCAGCGGCATCACAGAGAATACGGAACTTTGTATATTCCCGTATTTACTTATACGGACAGCCGTGGGGAGGAAGTGGACATCATGGGGGATAAGCTTTACGCCACAGAACAGGCTGCTCTGCGTGCCCGCCGACCTCTGGTTTATGCTATGGAACGACCGGATGCGCCCATGGCACGCAGCTCGGTCAGCTACATTGCCCTCCCGATTTTTCTGCTTCTGGTCTCAGGCTTTCTGTGCGCGGCCACGCACTATCTGCTGGTTATTATGCCGGATTAGCCGGTTTACTTGTCTCCTTGGCTGTGATAGATTATCCCCATGAATCACATGCCTGCCGGTTATTCCCTGCGTCTGGCTCAGGAAACCGATTTTTCCTCCGTCCGTGTCTTTTATGACCAGCTCATCGATGATATGATGAAGCTGCCTTATCATCCGATGTGGGAGAAGGATGGTCACCCGGCGGATTCGTATCTGCTTTCGGCAATAGTGGCCGGGGAGCTCTGGCTGGCGGAATCGGGAAGCGCTATAGCTGGTGTCATGGTGGTGAACTCTGCTGCCAATGATGGTTACAAGCAGGTGCCCTGGCAGGTGGAAGCTGCTCCTGATGAGGTGCTCATTGTGCATGCTTTCGGTGTGTCGACCCGCCACCAGGGCAGGGGGCTGGGGTCTGCCATGATGCGTGAGGTGATGGAGCAGGCCCGGGCTGCCGGTAAAAAGGCTATCCGCCTGGATTTGATCGATTTCAACCGCCCCACGGAGAAGGTATATTTGCGCCTTGGTTTCACGAAATGCGGGGAGCTGAAACTGTATTATAAGGAAGTCGGCTGGCAGCTCTTCCATATGTTTGAGTATGTGCTTTGAATGGAGAAACAAAAAGCGCACCCGGATGAACCGGATGCGCTTCTCGTTTCTCTCATTATCACTCTTTACAGAGTAGGCTTTTTCGGGGTCGGCTTGTCGCTCGTACCCTTGAAAGTAGTGTTCGGCAGCCAGGTCTGGTTGCGGCCGAGGAAGGCAATCTTGCCGCGCACGATGAGGTTGGCACCCTCGCGCCACATCTCGCAGCCGTATACCTTACCCTTCTGCGGGTCAAGGATTTCGCCGCCGCTGTAGCTGTCGCCGTCCTTCTCCAGGTCCCAGATGATGGTCAGCCCCTTGATGGCGGGACTGCCCTTAATCTTGGCCTTGGCTCCGGGATTCTGCAGGAGCTCGACCACGCGGCCGTAGTACTTACCCTGGTGCTCGTATACCTGCACCACGCTCTTGGCTTCCTTGGTCTCATCATCGATGGTGGTCCAGTAGCCGGTGATGTTGGCCGTGGCCTGGGCGGCAAGGGCGCACAGGCTCATGGCGGCTGTCAGTAGAAGTTTCTTCATGTGTGTGTTTCTATTGGTTTGATTTTGCCTCATTTTTTAGCTAAAAGCTAGAGTAAGGTCTAGGAAGAAAAATAACGCAAAGCTAGAGTATAGTCAAGGATAAAATCGAAAAAAGTTGATTTGAGTTGATTTTTGAAAAGAATAGGGAGCTGCAGATACTCCGGAAAACAAAATCACCCGAGGTTTCTCAGGTGATTGGTGGTGTCGCATTATGCGATATGCGTTCCGTTCGCTGTTGGTTTTATTCGGGGTTACCGCCCATGACCCAGCGGTAGAAGTTGCAGCCCACGAAATTGCCGACAACGATGATGCCGTAGAAGGGCAGGATGCTGCTGAGATTGGCGCACCAGTAATCCAGCGGAGCGCAGGAGTAGAAATAAGCATCGGCAATGCAGTGCGGGAAGCCGCACACGATGAAGAGCGGCACACCGAAGAGCATGGGCAGATTGTTTCCCTTGCGGGCGAAGGTAACGGCGGTGGTCATGATGAATCCGCAGCCGATGGCAAGCAGACCAC
Source organism: Akkermansia sp. (assembly GCA_017628435.1). GTDB lineage: Bacteria > Verrucomicrobiota > Verrucomicrobiia > Verrucomicrobiales > Akkermansiaceae > Akkermansia. The sequence continues at coordinate 8,980 of JAGBZE010000075.1, read as the reverse complement.
CATTCACGAGTCCCAGATCCAGGCGGCTCTGCAGCAGTGCCTGTGCCGTTTCCTGCAGGGGCATGGGGCTCAGGCGGGTGAAGATGCCCATAGTGGCGCAGCCGATGATGTTGCCCAGCAGCACCAGCAGCATCATGCCCACCTCATTCCTGGCAATGAATCCGGCTGTGCCGGTGTAGAGACGGAGCTTGTAGCAGATAACGGAGATAAGGGCGAAGGCGAAGATAACGCAGCCTGCCAGGAAATCGCCAGATGATTTGAGAGCAAGGAAGCCGAAGCCGGCGATGCCGATACAGATACCGGACATGAAAGCCGAGCGGAGAATGTTGAAAGTTGCCATGTTTCTGCGATACTATCAGATAATGCAGTCCAGGGCAACGAAAAATACATATCTGTGCTCAAAAAACGCGAGGATTGACGCATTATGTCTAAGCTTGTTCTCGACAAACGGTCATCAATGTGGTTTAGTATTGCCACGTTTATCCTTTTCATACGCATATGAAGTCCTACACGATTTTCCAGAAGTCTGACGACGCTACGGTTAACGCCTTCCTTGAGTGGATGCGCAATCAGGAGCGTAACGTGTACCGCGCAGCTCTTCGTGAGCTGGGTGCCCTGAAGAAGCTGCGTCCCCAGTACATGCAGCAGAAGCCTGTTGCTGAGCAGTTCGAATGGATTAAGAAGATGCTCGCCTGGAAGCCTGCTGAGACGATTGCTGACCACCTGCTGCAGGTGTGGCTGATTCGTAAGCACGAGGGTATGCTTGTGAGCTTCATCGAGAAGCTGGGCATTGAGCACAACGGCCACGGTGTGGTGGACGTGCTGCCCGAGTCTCTGGATGCCGATAAGCTGAAGGAAGCTGTGGATGCTCTGTTCGAGACCTATCCCGCCGGTGCTGTTTCTGTGTACCTGCACATGTTCCAGAACCAGACCGAGGAAGGCTGGCCCGAGCTTCAGGCTATCCTTGATAACGATGAGCGTGTCACCATCAAGTAATTTCTGAAACCGTAAAGCGGTCGGCCCGGGCGGGGAACTGCCCGCCGACCGCTTTTCTTTTTTGTACTGCCCATGACCGATGATGAACAGTTTATGCTGCTTGCCATGCGAGAGGCTGAGAAGGCTCGCGAAGCCAATGAGGTGCCTTGCGGCTGTGTGGTGGTGAAGGAAGGGCGTGTCATTGCCCGCGGCTGGAACCAGGTAGAGACGCTGAAGGATGCTACGGCGCATGCCGAGATGCTTGCCCTCACGGCGGCGGAGGCTGCCATGGGCGATTGGCGCCTGGAGGGCTGTACGGTGTATGTGACCAAGGAGCCGTGCCCCATGTGTGCCGGGGCTCTGGTGCATTGCCGCCCGGATCGTGTGGTTTTTGGTATTCCGGATCCCAAGGGTGGTGCCTGTGGTGGGTGGATTAACCTGCTGGATTCCAATCCCCCTCTGAACCACAAGTGTGAAGTGCAGGGCGGGGTGCTGGGCGATGCGTGCCTGGAGCAGTTCCAGTCATTTTTTCGGGCAGCGCGTGCCGCAGCCAAGGAACGTAAACGCCGAATGAGAGAGGAGGAACAGGATGCTTCCGCAGATTGAAATTTATGTGAATGTGGAGAATGACTGGGTGACGGAGCAGCTTGCTGAGCGGTTTCGCGAGGCTTTGCAGAGCATGCTGCCTGAGCTGCTGGCTGCACCCAAGGGGCCTGACCATGTGCTGTCCGGTCTGGATGTGGTGGAAATCTCCATTGTAGATGATGCAGCCATTGCAGAGGTGCATGGCGAATTTCTGGATGATCCCACCGCTACAGATGCCATTAGCTTTCCTTATGGTGAGGTGCTGGTGAGCTGCGATACGGCTGCTTCCTATGCCTTGGCGCATGACCTGACGCGGGAGGAAGAGTTGTTCCGTTATATGGTGCATGGTCTGACCCATCTGCACGGATATCTGGACTATGAACCGGCTGACCGCGAGGCCCTTTTTGCGGTGCAGGAACCCCTCGTTGCCCGTTATTTCCCCGGAAATCGGAATTAAGAGGGAATCCTATGAGGATAACAGGATTATAAGGTTGACTTGTGCCTGAAATCAGAGTATAGATTTTGCTGATATGAGTTTGATTCCTTGGGCTATGATGGCTGCTGCTTCTGTGGCGGTGGATCAGTTGATAGAGACTCCGCTGCATGGAGGAAGTGGCAGTGTGGCGGAGCCTCGCCACCACTTCCGCTGGATAATGGAGAATGATTCTGCCGTGATGGATGACCGAAATTATACACACGGCACGCGCTTTGATTATCTGCAGAATTTGCCGAAGAACCCATATCACGCCTTTGGTATCAGTTATACCCAGAATATATATACCCCGCAGTTGCACACGGATGGTGCCGTGCCCGGCCAGCATCCCTATGCCGGTTATATGGCACTGGGCGTGGGGCATGTATATTGTGGAGAGAATGTGGGCAGCACGGTGGAGTTCCAGCTGGGAACCACAGGCAAGGCCTCTGGCGCCCGTGAAATGCAGGATGCTATTCACAAGCTTTGCGGACTGGAGCGCTGGGATGGCTGGAGCGACCAGATTCGCGGTGAAGTGACTTTCCAGTTCTCTGCTCAGCAGGATTTCCGCCTTTCCTGGGCTGAGACAACATGGGCTGATGGCATGCAGACGGATGCCGTGTTCTATACTCGCGAGGAATTGGGCACCGTTTCCATTGCGGGGGGCGCTGGTGTGAACTTCCGCATGGGTTACAACCTGCCCAGCGCCATGCAGATGACCCGCAACCTTTCTGCAACCTACGGCGGCGGCACCATTCGCAAAACCGGGTATAACCCGGACGCTGCGTCGTATTTTCTGGTGGCCGGTGCCTCGGTGGATTATGTGGCGCGCGATATGTTTATTGATGGTGGCGTGTTCCATGATTTCGAGCGCACCTGTGGCCGGCAGCCATGGCAGGTCGAAGGTCGTCTGGGTCTGGGTGTGCGCCGCAAGGGTGTGGATTACTATGGTGGTATCTTTGTTCGTTCCCGCGGTTTCCGCACGCAGAAGGATAACACAGCCATGGGCACTTTCTCCATGACGTTCAACTGGTAAATGACGACTCTTCTTAAAGCCGGGCTCATGGCCTTGGGGGCAGCTTGTGTGCTGCTGCTTGCGGGGGCTTTCCCTTTGCTGGGGGCACCGGAGGTGTATCGCAGCGGTGCTGTGCTGCTGCTGGGGGGTATCAGTGTGTTGCTTTGCCTGTGGGGTGGGTGGCGTCTGGCCACCGGGCTGCGCGGGCAGCTTGTATTTGGCCTGGTGTTCCTCTTCTTTACTATTACGGGGCTCAATATGCTGTTCCTGTATGGTGCCAAGGCATTGGAGTATGCCGCTATAGGTGGTGCCATGTGGGCTGGTTTTGTGGGTATGGGCTGCGTAGCACTCACGGGCGTGGTGTTCATGGCCGTGTTCGGCTTCCTGTGTTACCGGGTCATGAACAAGCGTATTCTCTGGCTGGCCGGGGCACATTGGGCTGTGGCATTGCTGGGAATTGGTGCCTTTGTAGATGCGGCATGGGAGGTCCGGGTACCTGTGACGCTGCCGGCCGATGGCAAAACGGAACTGGCGGAGCTTCATCTGGATGATGGACGCTGTCTGCCCCTGGGCTTCCGGCTTCGTGTGGATGGATTCACGGTGCAGCATTATGATGATGCTACCTACACCATTTATTCCTTTGAGAATGGCCGACCGGGTGCAGCCCAGCCGGTGGAGCGCCGGGGCGATACACTGCACCTGGGTGCGGAGAGCTGGCCTGTCAGTTCGCTGAAGTCTGCCCCGGACATGCCGCATCCTTTCCTGATGCTGCCGGGTACGCCTGCCCGGGTGCTCATGCAGCATCCTGGCACGGTGCGCGATTACTGCGCCCGCCTGGTGGCATTCACCGACCACCGAGGCCGCCCGGAGACGCATACGGCAGAGCTGCGTGTGAATTCTCCCTTTGCCTGCAAGGACTGGCGGTTCTCCCTTTCCTCCTACCGCGAGCAGAATGGCCAAGTGGAGGTGCTGATGCAGGCCCGCCGTGCGCCGGGGCGCTTTGCCTCCCTGTGTGGTATGGTGGGCATCATTATCTGCACCGCTGCATGGTGCTGGTGGAGAAAGGAGGATGCGGTATGACGATGCTGGTTTATACGCTTACGATTTTTGCCCTGTTGCTCTGCTGCGGCAGCGTGGTGGCAGCGCTGCTGAATCGGGCAGGGGATTCCCGCCGTGCATTTGATGCGGCCTGGGTGGTGGCCGTGCTTCTTTTTGTGGCGGATTGGGTGCTGGCCCAGGCTCCGCCTTTCGGCAATATGCGCCATGTGCTGGCCTTTTTCCCGCTGGTCATGGTGCCGGCTGCGCATTATCTGCGCCGTTTCCGAGGGTTGGAGCTCACCTCCTGGCTGGCGGCAGCTTCGGTACTGGCTCTGGTCGGTGCTCTCAGCATGCCGCTGCAGGCCACCTGGCGGCAGATGCCAGCCTTGCAATCTCCCTGGTTTGCTCCGCATGTCATTGCCTATGTGGTTTCCTATGGGCTCATGACAGTGGCGGCACTGCTCACCCTGGCATCGTTCCGGCGTGAGGAGAAACTGGCCGAGGCCGGGGAGGTGGTGCGGCTTTCGCTGCCGTTCATGACCTTCGGGCTGTGGAGCGGCGCGCTCTGGGCAGATGCTGCATGGGGTGGTTACTGGGCCTGGGATATCAAGGAAGCATGGTCGCTGCTTACCTGGTGTATCTACCTCATCTACCTGCATGTGGAGCGGTATCCCGCCTTTGCTTCCTGGCGTCGCCCCTTGCTGCTGCTCGGTTTTGCGGCGGTGGTTGTCACCTTCCTGGTGGTGAACCTGCTTCCGCGCATTGAGTCCATGCACTCCTACGCTCAGTGAGCCGGTACGAATTCGGGTAATTCCCGCGCCCCGGCCTGGCGAAGCAGCTCAGCGCATTCGGTGGCCTGCCGCTGAATGGCAAGGTTGAGCGGGCGCATGCCCTGATTGTTCACTGTGTTCACGTCAATCCCGGGGTGGGAGAGAAGCCGTTTTATTCGTTCCGGCTGGTTGTTGGCCGCTGCCAGGGCAAGCGCGGTATTGCCCTCATTGTTGGTGCAGTTGATATCCAGCTTCGGGTGCTTCAGCAGCAGCTCTATCACCTCCTGGACTGTTTCGTCCGGGGTGCTCAGCAGGCACATGAGCGGTGTGTACCCCAGCTTATTCTGCCTGTTTACATCGAGTTCCGGGTGCTCCAGCAGCATTTTCAGGAAGTTGAAATCCCTGACAAAGAGCGCCATATGTAAGGGCGTCAGGTGCTGGGGGGCATCGTTCACGTTGACATCTATCTCCGGTCTTGCCAGCAGTTGCTGCACGATTTCTGCATTTCCCTCATAGATGGCCAGGGCAAGGGCTGTCCATCCCATGGTGGTGCTCCGGGTGTTGATGTCCACTCGTTCATCTGCCAGCAGCAGCCTGGCTATCTCAGAATTCCTGCGGAGGATAGCCACCTGCAGAGGTGGCATGTTATCAGCGTCCTTCAGGTTCGGGTCGGTTCGCTCGTTTGCCAGCAGTAATCTGACGCAATCGGGCTGGTCGCCGTAAATGGCTTGCATCAGCAGGTCATGCTCGTCAACCCTGCCAAGGGGAATTTTCAGCCACCTCTTCAGGACGGCGGTGTTGCCGGTTCTGGCAGCTTCGCCCAGATCGGGAAGCAGCAGCCTGGTAAAGTAGTCCGGTGCCAGTGCTGCAACAATCCACGCGGCGAAAAAGAGCGCCAACTTTCTACCCCATCTGGACTTTTTACCAGGAGGCGTGCAGGTGGTGTAGACCTTGAATGCCGGCTTTTTCATTCCCCTCGTCAGAACTCGAAGCCCATCTGTTCGTGGATGGAATCATCCAGCGACTGCTGTTCATCCACTGCTGGAGCGGGGGCCGGAGTTTCTGCGGGGGCAGGGGTGGCTTCTGTTACCACGGGAGCCTCGGTGGAGCCATCGAGCAGGGCGCTCAGCGTGCCCACGGGAGTTTCCGTGGTGGGCATTTCTGCGGCTCCCTCCTCGCCCTCGCCAGCGGCGCTAGGCATGATGCGGGAGATGCGCTCCACCTGATTCTTGGTGACAATGTTGCCGAGCACACCGCGCCCCTTCACGCGAAGCTTGCCGAAATCAAAGGGAATCGGGCGGCGGAGGCGGCGCAGCTGGTTTTTAAGGTACACGTTCACCTGCATGGTGCTGCTTTCCTCCTCCGTCTTGTGTACGGTGAAGAAGAACACGCGGCTGCCCTTGGTTCCCTGGGTGAGCTGGTATTCCTTGTCGCGGGTGAAACCGCCCAGCTTGAAGCGCTTGGCATAGGTGATGCCCTCCTTGCCATCGCGGTAAATCATGTTGAACACCCAGTCGTCCGTGGGGCGCAGTACACTGATGTGCAGCAGTTTCTTGCCTACATAGAACTTCTCCTGCACGCGGCGCACGGTGAGCACACCCTGGTTGTCAATCACCAGGATATCGCTCATGGTGGAGCACTTGTCGATAGGCTCACCTCCCTTCTTGATGCCGTAGCCGGCAAAGCCTTCTTCATCGATGTAGAGTGTTTCGTTCTCCACGGCTGCCACCGCGCGGGTGACGGTGTCGAAGGTGGTGAGCTCGGTGCGGCGGGGCCAGTTGGCGCCGTACTTTTTCTGCAGTTTCTCGAACCAGCGGATGGTGTATTTGGTGAGCTGGGCCAGGTTCTTGCGGCACTGGTCGATTTCTTCCTCCAGCCCGCGGATGTGTTCCTCGGCTTCGTGAATCTCGTATTTGGCAATCTTCTTGATGCGGATTTCCGTGAGCCGGATGATATCATCCCGAGTGATGGGGCGGATGAAATCCTGCACGAAGGGCTGCAGGCGTTCCTCAATCTCGGTGAGGGACTGCTCCCAGCTTTCGCTTTCCTCCAGCACCTTGTAGATGCGGTTTTCGATGAAGATTTTCTCCAGACTGGCCTGCATCCATCCCTCCTGCAGCTCTGCCAGCTGCACCTCCAGCTCGCGGCGCAGGGTTTCCTTGGTGTTGTCGACGTTAATCTTGAGAATCTCGCTCACTCCCATGAAAACGGGCTTCTTGTCCACAATAACCACGGCCTTGGGTGAGATGCTTACCTGGCATTCGGTGAAGGCATACAGGGCGTTGCAGGTTTTCTCCACATCCTGGCCTGCCTGCAGATGTACCAGAATATCGGCGGAGGCGGCGGTGTTGTCCTCAATCTTGGCAACTTTCAGCTTGCCTTTTTCCATGGCATTCTCAATGCTCTGGATAAGGGATTCCGTGGTGGTGCCGTATGGGATTTCGGTGATACGGATGAGCTTCTTGGTGCTGGTATCCAGCTTGGCGCGGCAGCGCAGGCGGCTGTTACCGGTGCCGTCGTTGTAGCCGCTTACATCCAGCAGACCGCCGGTGGCAAAATCCGGGTAGAGCTCGAACTCCTCGCCACGCAGGTAGTGAATGGCGGCTTCGATGAGTTCGTTGAAGTTATGCGGCAGGATAAGGCAGTTCATGCCCACGGCAATGCCCAGAGCCCCCTGAGCCAGCAGCAGCGGGAATTTTACGGGCAGGGCCACAGGTTCCTTGTTGCGCCCATCGTAGCTGAGCTTCCATTCTGTTACCTTCGGGCTGTATACCACTTCCTTGGCGAATTGGGAGAGGCGGGCCTCGATGTATCGCGGGGCAGCGGCGGAGTCGCCGGTGAGAATGTTGCCCCAGTTACCCTGCGGGTCGATGAGCAGACCCTTCTGGCCGAGCGCTACCAGTGCACTGCCGATGGAGGCATCGCCGTGCGGGTGGTATTTCATGGTGTCGCCCACAATGTTGGCCACCTTGTTGTAGCGTCCGTCATCCATGCGCTCCATGGAATGCAGAATACGGCGCTGCACGGGTTTAAGACCATCAATGATATGAGGCACAGCGCGTTCCAGAATCACGTAAGAGGCGTATTCCAGGTAGTAATCCCCGAACATTTTCTGAATGAGACTCGGGTTTTCCTGCAGGTATACGGGTGTGATGTCTTTGCTCATGGATTGCGCAGATTTTAGCATACATAGTGCGGCATATCAAGCAAGAAGCACGCGAATGTCATTGACAAAGTGTGTATTTCTGGCTAGAGTATGGGGGATTGCATATGAAGAAATTTCTTTTAGCTCTGTTTTTGGTGCTGATAGCGGGTGTGGCGGCTGTGTTTTACTGGTATGCTCCGGCTCGTGAGTTTGCGCAGGAATGTCTGGCAAGAGTCGGCAAGTATGCAGAGTCGGCGGTGGTAGCACAGCCTGTGCCTGCCGCCCGGGAAACAACGCCTGCCCCGGAGGCTCCGGTTGAACCTCCCGTCCAGCAAGCAGAACCCGCTCCGGAGGTGCCGGCTGAGCCTGCACCGCAGTCTGAACCTGTGGACGAGGTGCCGACCCCGGAGTCCGCAGTTGAGGAGCCTGAGCCTGCGCCGCTTCCTGCCTTGAATGCTGAGGCTGAAGCCTTGCTGCTCAAGGCAGAGGCCGGTGACCCGGTGGCCCAGTTTAATCTGGCTCGCCATTATGTACTGGGCGAGGGTATGGCTGTCAATCGCGAGGAATTCCTGCGCTGGTGCCGCACAGCTGCAGAGCAGGGGCTGCCGGAGGCTCAGTTTACCCTGGGCATGTGCTATCGCCGGGGGCTGGGTGTTGCGCAGGATGAGCAGGAGGCCTCCCGCCTGCTTCAGCTTGCGGCAGATGCCGGATTCACCCCGGCTGCTGAACAACTTAAATAAGTTTTAATATTACCTGATTTTTATATGGCAAAAATTATTGTACACGGTTCTGAGAATATTGTTAAGCCCGGATTCTACATGCCCAACCGCTTCAGCATCGAGGCAGGGAAGGCTCTGCACCGCCTGCTGGATGGCAAGGTGTGCTACCTTGTGGATCCCACTTTTGCGCCGGATGATGAGTTGATGTCTTCTCTCAAGACCAGCAAGGCTGTTATCGAGTATTTTGACTTCCGTGGCACT
>JAGBZE010000074.1 GCA_017628435.1 Akkermansia sp. | reverse complement strand
CTGCGCCCAAGCCTCAGCCCGAACAGAAGAAATAATGACGCTCTGGCAGCGATGAAACCGCACTTGCTGCACTGGGAAATAATTGACAAAATGTGCTCGAGGGTGTAGATTTATGCCTGATATGAACGACCAGTATGTATTGCCGACGTATGGACGTGCGCCGTTTGACGCAGCGAAGGGGGAAGGCTCATACCTGTATGATACAGAAGGTAAACGCTATGTGGATTTCTGCGCTGGTATTGCCACATGTTCGCTGGGGCACTGCAATCCTGTAGTGGTGAAGGCCCTTACGGAACAGGCTAACACGCTGATGCATTGTTCTAACCTCTATGGTATTCCGGGGCAGGCTCGCCTGGCTGAGGTTATCGTGGAGAAGCTGATTGGTATTCCTGGCCGTGTGTTCTTCTGTAACTCCGGGGCAGAGGGTAATGAGGGTATTATCAAGACGGCTCGCCGATTCGGGCATCGCAGCCCTGCAGCAGATGGATCTCCCCGTTACGAGATTATTACTTTTGAGAAGAGTTTCCATGGTCGTACTCTGGGCACGCTGGCTGCTACAGGCCAGGAGAAGGTTCAGGTGGATTTTGATCCGCTGCTGACCGGGTTCAAATATGCAGAGTTCAATAACCTGGATTCTGTACGTGCCTCTATTTCTCCGGTAACCTGTGGTATTATGCTGGAAGCTGTGCAGGGTGAGGGCGGTGTGAATCCCGCTACGCCTGAGTTCCTGCGCGGTGTTGCTCAGCTCTGTAAGGAGCATAATCTCATGCTCATGATTGACGAGGTGCAGTGTGGTGTGGGCCGATGTGGCACCACGATGGGCTGGAAGTCTATTTGCCCGGAGATTGAACCAGACCTCGTCTCCTGCGCCAAGGGTATTGGCGACGGTTTCCCCATAGGGTGTTTCTGGGTGAATAACCGCGCAATTGATGAGAAGGGTACTCCGCTTTCTTCCATTATGGGCCCTGGTTCTCATGGCTCCACTTATGGCGGCACTCCTCTGGCTTGTGCTACTTCCTATGCTGTGGTGACTACGGTGCTGGAGCAGGGGCTTCCTGAACGAGCCGCGCGTCTGGGTGAGCTTATCAAGTCCACCGTGGAGGGGTGGAACCTTCCTTGTGTGGAGACTGTGCGTGGTCAGGGCTTGCTGCGAGGAGTCGGCTTCCGAAAGGGGGCTTTTACGGTTCCGGATGGCCAGACTCCTGCGTCTCATGTGAATAATCTATGCCGAGAAGCTGGTTTACTGGCATGCCCTGCCGGTCCTGATACGCTGCGTCTTATTCCTGCTCTGAATGTGCCGGAGGATACTCTGGCTGAGGGTCTGGCGATTCTGAAGGCTGTACTGGGAACTCTTTGACTTTTTCTCTGTATGAAGATGCGTTATATTCCGATTATGGGTGGTGCGCTTGCTGCCGCTGTTGTTATGGGGGCTGCGTGGCTTGCTCCGCACCTGCCGAACCAAGCTGCTCTTGCTCCTGAGGAAACCGCTTTGCTTGCAGAATGGACAAAGGTAGGTGATGCGCTTGCTGTGCAGCGTATGCTGGAAAAGGGGGCTTGTGTTGAAGCAGTGTCGACAGATGGCACATCTGCACTCATGGTCGCATCAGGCGATGGTTCACTGGAGGTCGTGAAGGTCCTCCTGAATCATAATGCCAAGGTAAATGCAACCAACAATCTGGGGGATACTCCTCTTCATTTTGCCGTTCGCCAGAATCAGCAGGAAGTTGTGGCCTTATTGCTGGAGAACGGAGCAGCTGTGGATGCCCGAAATAAGGAAGGTGTAACTCCGCTTATGGTTGCGGCCTGGTCAGGCTTTGATAATATGGTGCAGATACTGCTCACCGCCGGTGCAGATTCTGAACTGGTGGATGAGGATGGAGCCAAGGCTTCCACTCATGCGCGAGAGGTTCATGACCCAGTGGTGCGAGAGATTATCCTCAAGCTGTTGGGAGCTTAAATCTCCCCCTTGCCGTCAGGTGTGATGAATCTTCTGCCTGACAGGAAGGTGCATGAGGTAGAAAATTACAAAGATAGGTATCTGCAGGAGGAGGTAGTACCAAGGCGCGGGGCCGGCGTAGTCCAGAATGCAGCCGGGCACCGGGCTCTTCATGGTGAATCCGTAGTTTGTTGTACCCAGAGTCAGATTTACTGCGTGGATGATGATGACGTAAACATCCATGAGCAGGAGGCTGGTAATGATATTACGCACTCGCGCTTTCATTTTCAGAAGCAACGGCACAGCGAGCCCTGCAGGCACCAGGATTCCGTGGACGCAGAAGAAGAGGAAGTAACGAAGAGTCGGGAAGTCTTTCTCCAGAGCAGGGGTAATCAGCCCCTGCAGACAGGCTGATAAAGCACCGAAATACAGAACCCAGCAAGCAGTGGTGTTTCGTGTCCACAGTGCATAGGTCGCAACCAGCAGCATCATGCTGCAGTAATGTAGGGGCAGGTTCATTTCCCATGAACCATGGTGTTGTGTGATCAGGATAAACGAGGAATCTGCCACATAGATGAGTCCGACCAACACGGCAAGCGCGCGGCAAAGGAGATGCTGTTTCTTTTGCTCCAGGCGCATGCCTCCGCCAATAATACCTATAGTGATGATTGCTGTGACTATCACTGCGCCCCAGTGGCTTGTTGACCAGCGAACAAATCCTTCTGCTGTTTCCATATGCCGGCGGAGTATAATGTTTTTTGATAGAAATGTCAATGTCGGGTATATAAAAATCCCCGGGGACAGGGCCTCCGGGGATTGGTGATAGATTAGCTGTTACTATCAGGCCTGCTCTGCCAGAGCCTGATTGATGAGCTCCTGAATTTCCTCGGCCTTGGCTTTGAGTGCACGAAGTTCCTTGAATGCTTCAGGAAGCTTGCGCATGGCAGCAAACTGACGCGCGGCTTCACCATAGGGCACAGCCGGGGCTCCCCAGTAGGTCTTACCGGATTCCAGAGAATTCATGACACCGGAACGCGCCGCCACGACCACCTTGTCCTCAATTTTGATGTGACCGGTGATGCCGCATTGAGCTGCGATGGTTACATAGTCACCGATATGGGTGCTGCCAGCAATGCCGCTCTGGGCACACATGACGCAGTGCTTACCCAGGGTTACATTGTGGCCAATCTGAATCTGATTGTCCAGCTTGGTGCCTTCGCCAATGACAGTGCGTCCGAAGCGTGCGCGGTCGACAGTGGTGTTGGCTCCAATGTCCACATGGTCACCAATTTCTACAATGCCTACCTGGTCAATTGTGTCGTAGCGGCCTGTCTCCTTATTGAGCAGGAAGCCGAAGCCATCGCCGCCGATAACGGCTCCTGGCTGGAGGACGACGTGGTTGCCGATAATGCATCGTTCGCGAATTACCACTTTGGGATAAAGCTTGCAGTTCTGCCCCATTTTGACAGCCTTGCAGATGACGCACCCCGGACCAATGTCCGAGCCATCACCAATTTCGGCATCAGCCTCGATGACTGCGTTGGGGCCTACTCGCACCTTTGTGGGATCAAGCCTGGCACTCGGGTCAACCCAGGCGGTGGGGTGGATTCCGGGGGCGAAATCGGTGCTGGCCTTCATGAAGTGGGCAACCAGTGCATTGAATGCCAGTGAGGGATTTTCCACCTCAACAAACGCAACGCCTTCCGGATATTGAGGAAGCGAGGGGGGAACAAGTACTACTCCGGCCTTGGTGGCCAGGAAATCGTTGAAATATTTCTCGTTGCCAAGGAATGCAATCTCGCTGGGGGTGGCGCTATCCAATGTAGCGACTCCGGAGATGGAAATCTCCGGAGTCGTATCATTGAGAAGCTTGCCTCCAGTGAGCTCGAGAACATCGGAGAGAGTGAGGTTCATAATAAGCTCGCAGGGGTTGTAAGTTTGAAAGTTGTTTATTTGGCGGCCGGAGCAGCAGTGTTGCCGTACAGACGCTTCAGCTCAGCATCGGGATCGAAGCCCTGAGGTGCACCAGCGTTGAGCTGCTTAAGCACTTCGGGGGTAAGGTCGATGTCCTTCTTCATGTAGGGGAATACGCGGGTGCCAATGCCAATCTGAGGCTGGGGAGAAATAGCACCGGCATCGAGAACGAGATCGGAGCCGCTCTGGTCAGCTACAGTGTTGATGGCAGTCTGAACTTCCTCCACGAGGAGACGCATCTCGCTGTTACGCAGTTCGCGGAAGGCAACTTCGCGGCGCTGCACGAAGTCCTTGAGTTCCTGGTCGGCAGCTTTCAGTTCATTAGCTTTGGTCTGGTACTGCTCACGAAGCTTGGCCACGGCGGAGTCAGAAAGGCTGGAGTCGTATTTCTCCTGAATCTTTTTCAGGTCTTCCTGCAGAGCGCGGAGCTTGTCCTCACGTACCTTGATGTCGGCCTTAATCTCGTTAAGCTGTTTCTGGAGGGAAACTTCCGTGTCGAAACGCTTGTAGAATTTGGTGTAGAGCTCGGTTACATTAACAGATGCAATTTTGATTTCGGCCTGAGCTGTGGCGGTAAGAGCGCACAGCGTCACGAGGGCGGTAGAGATGATGGGGAACTTCATAATATGTGAGGTTTTGGATGCTTAGATTTTACTCTTTGTTCAAATTAAGTCAAGAAAACCTTGTGTCACTTCATGGCATAAGGCATTATTCCCCTTTCTGTCTGTTTTGTGAAGTTATACTAACTCCTTGAATTTGTACATGCTGCATATTATCATCCTGCTGTATGAAGACAGCCGCATTGAGTTTGAGAGAGGTGGATTTTTTGTTTACT
>JAGBZE010000073.1 GCA_017628435.1 Akkermansia sp. | reverse complement strand
CCGGCATGCAGGCATTCGTTGGTGCCCTTGAATGCCTCCACACAGACCACGCATTTGCCGTGCACAATGATGCTCTGGCCGATATCGAGCCGGGCGATTTCGCGGGCCTGGGTCAGGCCGAAGCGGGCCTCCTCCAGCTGTTCGGTGGTGGGGGCAGGGCCTGCCAGGTGGCCGGCTGCGGGCAGGTGGTCTTCCATAAAGGTGATGGAGGGGAGCACCTGCATGCCGTGGGAGTGAATGAAATCACAGGCGGCAGTAAAGATAGTGTGGGCATTGCGGCGGTCCAGCTGGCCCAGCAGGCGGCGGGCGGTGGCATCCGGCCACATGGTGTAAATGCAGGCGGGCTTAATCTGCCCGGTGAGCATGACATGTGTTACCCCCTCAGACTTGAAGAACCGGGCCGGAGCCTCGATAGCACCCACGCGGAAGGCCTTGTAGGCATCTGCCATGGCGGGGATATCCTTGCCCACCGCGCCGCGGATGCCGGCCACCACCACGCGCACCCCGGCACGGCGCGCGCCGGCAATGACCATGCGCGGGAACTCGCCCGCACAGGCAATCACGCCAAGTACCATGTCTCTGGGATAGGTGCTCATGGAAGAGGAGATTTTACAGGAATTCCGGGTGCTCCAGGTAGTGCGCGATGCGCAGCATCAGGCGGCCTACATCGCCGCCGTCCACCACGCGGTGGTCGAAGGAGGCCACAATGTGCGCTTGCTCCACAGGCAGGAAACATTCGACCTCATCACTCCACACGGGCACCTTCTGCACCGCGCCTACGCCCAGAATAAGGCTTTCGCTGGGCAGGGGCATGGGGGTGGCGTGTGTGAGCCCGAATCCGCCGAAGTTGGAAACCGTGGCAATGCCGCCGCCCTGATAGGCGGGATCCAGGCGGCGGTCGCGAGCCTGGCCTACCACCTTGTTGTACTCATCCACCAGCTCATTCAGCGTGTATTCGTTCACATTGCGCATGACGGGCACCATCACGCCATCTGTCACCTGCACAGCCACGCCCAGGTCAATGCGGCGCGGGGTCAGGATACGCCCGCCCACCATGTAGCCGGCGCATTCGGGATGCTCGGCCAGCGCCAGAGCCAGTGCACGCAGGAAATAGAGCGTGATGCCGGGTTTGCGCGGGTGGTTCTTGCGGTGCAGCACGATGGGAGCCATGAAAATCGGGCGGCCGCAGCTGGCAATGGGGCGGCGCCAGGTGCGCTGCATGCTGCTGGCCACGCTGCGGCGCATGGGCGAGGCCTGGTGCGAGGGCCAGCCGTCCACGTAGTTGATGAACTGCTCAAAGTCATCGATGGTGATGCGGCCATTCGGGCCGGTGCCGATGACGTAGGCCATATCGGCCTCGGTGATACCCAGTTCATCCATGCGGGCGCGGATGCGGGGGGAAAGGAAACGGCTGCCGCGCTGACCCATGGGCACGGGGAGTCCGCGGCCACCTTCGCCCAGCGGCCTGCGGCGGCCGCCACCGGGCATGCCCTCGCGGAATTCGCCCTCGGTGCGGAAATGGGCACCGTCCTGGTTGCCGCTCTGTTCCCTGGCGGGTGCTGCAGCGGGGGCAGGGGCGGCATTTTCATCCAGCGGGATGGCGCCGGAGCGCTCGATTTCCTCCTCCGTGGCTTCGATGATGCCCATGATGGCACCTACAGGCAGGGTTTCGCCGGGGCGGGCATCCAGCGAGACGATGGTGCCGCCGCAGACGGTGGTCACACCCATGACGGCCTTGTTGGTCTCAACCTCGAAAACCTCCTGATCTGCCTGCACGGTGTCGCCGGGCTTCACCAGCAGCTGCATGATGGTGGCTTCGGCTATGGATTCGCCCAGCTGGGGCATGAGAATGGCTACTTTCGGCATGGTTCGGAAAAGGGTTAAAGGGAAATGAGGTAACGGGCGGCATCGGCTATGGCGGCGGCACTCGGGCGGTGCGCCTTCCACAGGTCCGGGTGGGCGGGAATGGGGGTGTCGTGTGAGCTGAGGCGCAGGGGCGGGGCATCCAGCAGGTGAAAGCCCTGGGCCGATACCTGAGACACTACCTCAGCGGCCACGCCGCCCCAGGGGAAGTCTTCACTCACCACCAGCAGGCGGGCGGTGCGGGCTACAGAATCAAGAATGGTCTCGGTATCCAGCGGTTTGACGCTGCGCAAATCAACCACCTCCAGCTCATAGCCACTGGTGGCAGACAATTCCTCCGCTGCGCGCAGGGCCTCCGGCACCATGGCAGAGAAGGCCACCACAGTGGCGTGCTGGCCGGGGCGTGCAATGCGTGCCTGGCCGATGGGCAGGGGATTCGGGTCTGTCCAGGAATCTGCTTTCAGCCAGCGGTAGAGGAACTTGTGCTCCAGGAAAACCACCGGGTCCGGAATCTGCACAGCCTGCTTCAGCATGTAGTAGGCATCTGCCACGGTGGCGGGGGTGAAGACATGCAGTCCGGGGTAGTGTGCAAAGAGTGCCTCCAGGCTCTGGCTGTGGTAGGGGCCGCCGCCGGGGGTGCCGCCGCAGGGCATGCGCAGGGTGACGTTGATGGGCATGCCGGTGCGGTAGAAATGAGCGCCGGCGTTGTTGCCCATCTGGTTGAGCGCCAGGGTGCCGAAATCGGCAAACTGCATTTCGAGAATGGGCTTCATGCCGCCGATGGCGGCACCGATGCCAACACCGGCAATGGCATCCTCCGCAATGGGGGCATTCAGCACGCGGCCGGGGTATTTGGCATCCAGTCCCTTGGTGGCCTTGAAGGCACCGCCGAACTTGCCGGCAATATCCTCACCCATCAGAAACACATCCGGGTCTTCGGCCAGCAGTTCATCCAGCGCCTGGTGAATGGCATCTATGTAGGTTACGCTCATGGTCGGCAAAATCAATATTCAGGGTTCCACGAGGTGGCCATCCAGTCCTCGTCTGCGGGGTTCGGGGTCTTTTCGCGCTGGGCCTGGGCCACCAGGCGCTGCACCTCGTCGCGGCATTCGTCGTCCCAGGCCTGGGCCTCAGCCTCGGTAAGCCAGCCGGCCTCCAGCATCTGGCGGCGTGCCACGGCCAGCGGGTCGCGGTCGGCATAGGCGGCTTTCAGTTCCTCGGGAATGTAGGCGGCATCATCGTGCTCGCCGTGGCCGCACATGCGCAGTGTGTTGGCTACCACCCACTGCGGGCCTTCCCCGGCGCGGGCTGCGGAAATGGCGCGCTGCATGGTGGCCAGCGTGGCCATGAAATCGGTGCCATCGCACTCGTGGCAGCTCAGGCCGTAGCCCCGGCCGCGGTCCGTGAGACTTGCGGCGAACTCCTGACTGTTGGGGGTGGAGTAGGCAAACTGATTATTGGTTACCACGATGACCACGGGAAGCTTTTCCACGGCAATGAGGTTCACGGCCTCGTGCGTGGCGCCCACGGAGGTGGTGCCATCGCCGATGCAGGCCACACCCACGCGCCCGGTTTCGCCTTTGAATCGCTTGGCCAGCATCATGCCCGCCACCACGGAAACCATGGCGCCCAGGTGTGAAATGGGCACTGGAGTACCGCTGGCGGGGTTGCCCCAGTGCACATTGCTGTCGCGGCCGCGCATATAGCCATCGATGCTGCCCAGGTAGGCGCGTGCGCTTTCCAGCACGCTTTCGCCCCAGGCGCAGCGACCTGCCTGCTCGCGGATAAAGGGGTTGTACACGTCCTCCCCGCGGGTCAGGAACACCGCCTGACAGGCGGCTATGGCTTCGTGCCCGCGCCCCAGGAACACGCCGCCGAAAATCTTGCCCGCCTTGTACAGGGCCGATATCTTCGTATCAAAAGCCCGCGCCATGACCATGGCGTGGTAGGCTCGCCGCGCTGCTTCCTGCAAGTCGTTTCCGTTCACGTTGTCATTTTACCCCCGGTTTCAATCTATTGCAAGCGGAATCGGGAGTGTGGGCCCAAAAAAACACGAACAGCATACGCTCAGTATGCAAAGTATGATTTGGCGGGGGGCGAAGCTCGGGGCTTCAGTCCCGTACCATACCTGGCGAGTGCATAATCCCCGGGAATCAGTGCATCCAGCCCATCATAAGGAAATTCTGTGCATTAACGCAGCGGGCTTCGCCGCCGGAAGCGGGGGTGAACCAGATTTCCCAGGTGGAACCGTAGTATTCATTCCAGTCTCCGCTGAAAACTGTACACCAGCCATCGGAACAGATGACCCGGCATACATTGCCCAGCGTTTTTTCTGGCAGGAAACGGTGGCTGAAGCTGATTCTCCTGCCGCTGGTGTACTCATGCGCCCGTAACTCGAAGCTGCCTTCACCATAATTTCCGGGAATGATGAGCATCATCTCGTAGACACCGGGACCTTCATCCCACAGGCAGACAAAGGGCTTATCCGGCAGCGGTGGCAGGATGCTGTCCAGGTATTCCTGTGTGGGAGTCCGGGCCAGGTCTGCCAGAGAGGCATCCAGCGTGGCAATATCCTGTGTATAATCCAGTTGTTCCTGCTGGTCAGTGCAGAAATCAGGCTTCCGTACCATGATGGACCAGCCGTTTTCCAGTGGCAGGCTCCAGGTGGCTTCCGGGCAATCCCGGCGGGTTATGCTCTGGCCATTATAACTGCAACGTTCATCCAGCCTTATGCTGCGGAAGTGTGTCTGCGGGTCATTCTCATGAGTGGGCAGCAGGGGAGATTGCAGCACATGCGCTGTGAATTGCGGATTCACTGCCTCAGCATACAGGCAGCGCAGCATATATTCCTGCAGCAGCTCCGGTGCTTCGAGCGAAAGTTTCCGCAGGTTCGGGGCGGAGGCATCTCCCTTCTCTGCGAGTTGTGGCAGCTGGGGAGCCGCCGCGCGCAGAGGCGCGGTCACTGTCTTATACTCCTCATTGCAGAAAAAGGTCATGTTGCGGGGGTGGACGAAACCTACCTCTGCGGGTATGTTCAGCCCCTTGGCAAAGTTATCCGGCGCTCCGGCCAGAGTGTGCATGAGTGAGCCGGCAAGCACACCCAGGGCCACGACTGCAGCCCCGATGCTGCTCCCCCAGCCCTGCGCCATCTGCCGCCATTCATGGCTCCGGCACCAGCGGATGCTCATAATGACCAGCCACACGGGAAGCAGCAGCCCCAGCAGCAGGAAGCCCGGAAATATAATGGCCACCGGGAGCCCGATCCAGACCGGAATGTCCAGCCCGTGATTCAGCGAAACATAATCCAGCCCCCACACGCTGCCCAGACCTAGTACCTGTCCCACAGCCGTGAGCGCCGGCAGCTGCCAGCTGCTGCTCAGAAAGCGCTTGATGCTCCTGCCTGCTCTTCTTCGCAGGGTATTTTCGGAATCCGGTTCTTTCTGCGTAAGTGGCATAGGTTCAGCGCAGCTTGATGACATAGCGCCCGGTAGTCATGCCGATGGCATCCTCTGCCTTGATGGTCTTGCGGGCATGCTCGGCGCCCCATGAATCGGTGTAGATGATGGTTTTCTTCTTCATGTTATAACCGATGATGAGGCGTGCATGGCCGCCGCGGGACTGGGGAAGCCCGATTTCTTCCTGGTAGATACCGAGCATGACCATCCAGATGACGGGGGTGCCGGAATCAATGTTTTTCTTGATATCCTTCATCCACTTGGAAATCTGGGCATTTTTGCCGGCGCGGGCCTGGCGCAGCACCTTCGGGTCTGCCTGCCCGAATACATCATCGTACAGGCCCAGGGAGTCTTTATCTGCGCGCTTGGCGAATTTGTTGTAGGATTCGAGAGCGGATTTGAGGTTGGTCACGTAATCGTCAATAACAATGAATTTGGTGTGGAATTTCTTGCACACATCGCGCATGGCCTGCTCCATGCCCTGGGATGTCGTGCCGCCATCAGCACTGCTGTCGCACACGGCAGCCAGGGCGTGCTGGTCCACCTTGTCCATGCCGTAGAATGCGAAGACGCGTGCCAGGGTGGCGGGTACGCAGTAGCCCTTCTGGCCCTGGTCAACCATGGGTACATTCTTCAGCCAGACGGTACCATCCTCCTCGGTGGTGATGCTGTTGCGCAGGTCGCGCTTGCTGGCGGAATCCCGTGCCCCGCCGCTGTTCAGTGCCTTGGCATCCGGACCTGCGGTCAGGCGGATGAATTCGGCTTCAAAATCCTTTTTCCTGCCGGTGGAGCTGGCTTCCAAACGGATAATACCTGCATCCCATTTCCATTCCCAGGCCTTCAATTTGACTGCGGTATCACTGCCGCCGCTGCGGGCTTTGCCTCGTACGCCGGTCGCCTCGTCAATGGCACTGCGGGCCTCCGCCAGCATGTCTTTGAATTTATCGGCCTCGATAGCACCGTCATCACCCTTATTGTAAATCATGGCCTGTAGAGAAGCGGGGCGTTCCCCGGCAAGGTTGATAATTACCTCGCCTGTCTCCAGGGAGCCGAAAGAGATTCCGGTTGTGCGCAGGTGTGAAGCATCCGGGCGTTGGACGTAGGCTTCCTGCAGACTGGTTTCGGCGTTCTTTCTCCAGAAATCGCCGCTTACGATGGTTTCAGACAGGTCTAATGCCAGAGTGGAGGTAGCCAGTATCAGGAAGCTTGCAAGTTTCAGCATGCAGCTATGTTAGCGGATTATACTGCAGGCTGCAAGCAAAATTACTGGGACTCGTTATCCCGGCCCAGGAGTTGACGCACGCTGTTGCGATGCTGGCGGTAGTACTCCTGGTAATCAATGATGGTGGGTTGCTTTGTCTTGTTGCGGCGGCCCTCTACATAATGATTACCCTGTTCAGTGGTATAAGGGATGCTATCGTTCAGGTAGTGGGTTTTGCTGCGGTCGCTCAGGTTCATGCCTTCCATGGACGAACGGTGGTCGGCACTGGCGTCTCTGTACTGAGTGTTCCGGCTGATGCCATGATTCTCATTCATGAAATCGGGACGTAAATCCCTGGAATACATGGGATTTTCTGATTTATCGATGCCATTTTTCTCTGCACGGAAGCGTTTGCCTGAATCGGCAAATCCGCTGTTGCGCAGGTCGAGATTCCAGCCTGTATCAAAACGACCGGTAGCAAAGGGTGTATCCGTGCTGCGGGCATTATCCAGTTCCTGCTGGAAAGAACTTACCTTGGTCGATACGGTTCTGGGTACGCCGTCTTCTCCCTTTTGTTCTGAGAAAGCGGCATCGAAGCGCTTTTCAAAGGTGGAAATAAGATCCTTTTCGCCGCCGGGCTCATCGTCCTCCTTGATTTCGTTGCCCTGCGAATCATACACTGTCCGCACCGGCGTACAGCTTGCGCTGAAGAAAAGGGCAGACAGCGCAAGCAGTATGAGGCGGGCGGGCATGATGCGGCGGAATCAGGCTTAATTTTCCTGCTCCAGCACCATATCGGGTGTCACCCTGTAGGAGGCACCACAGCGCGGGCAGTTGATTTCCAGGAAGCCCTGCTCGGAAAGCAGATCTGCAAAGTCGCGTTTCATGGCGCGCACAACCGGAAGAACCTTTTCCACTGTGCAGCCGCAGCTGAAACGGAATTTGCGGGTCTCCAGCAGCTTGGTCTGCTCAACCTCGCTGATGGAGCGCACATCGTCAACCGTGAGCTCCTGCAGCCAGTCATGGTCGGCATCCGGCTGGGCGGTGATGAGGGCAAACTTGTCCTCGCCCAGGTCAAAGGCACGGGACTGGCGCTGCTCGCTCTGGCGGTAGAAATCCTGCACCCAGTCTTCCACTGGACCGGAGGGCAGGGCAATGACGGAGGTCTGCGGCTCCTTGTTGGGCAGCAGGTTCTGGGCAAAGAGCATGTTCTTATCCGTTTCGCGCACGTCTTCACGGAAGGCGCGTCCCACCACGTCCTCTGTCAGCGAAGAGCCGGAGATGAAGTAGTTGGCCAGGCGCGGGGTGCACACATTGAAGGTCCAGGCATGGTATTCCTGCCAGGGGCGGGAGACGAGGTGCAGTGTGAAGTAGGCCAGCAGCTTCTTGAGTACCGTGTCTTCCGTTTCCTCATTGCGCAGCTTGTGCTGCATGAGGTGCAGGTAGTAATCCACGAAAATGGGCGAGAAATCTGCCCGCAGCAGCAGGCAATTGCGCCCGCGCACAAAGATGGATTCTACCTTCGTGAATTCCTCTACCGGTTGTTGTTCTGCTTCAGACATGGTGATGTTTCGTGCATTTTATGCTATACGCTTTGACAGTGCAAGAGCAAAGATACATTCAAAATCCAAAATTCTGCATTCAGGACTCGATTCCGCTTCTACGGAGCAGGGCGGCGGTGTCGGGGTCACGCTGCATGAAGTCGCGGTAGAGCTCGGCAGCGGGGCGGGAGTTGCCTTGCGAGAGGATGCAGCGGCGGAAATCGCGGCCCGTGGTGGGGTTGAAGATACCCTCCTGTGCGAAACGGGAGAAGGCATCGGCATCGAGTACTTCGGCCCACTTATAGGAATAGTAACCGCTTTCATAGCCGCCGTCGAAGATGTGGGAGAACGCGCGCAGCACGCTGTTACCCTGCTCAGTGGTGGGCACGCGGTAATCTGCCAGGATTTCGCGGTCCACCACCTCCACATCGCGGCCGAGGTAGGCTGCTGTGTTGGTGTGCAGTTCCAGGTCAATCTTGCCGAAGCAGAGCTGGCGCATGAAGAAGGTGGCGGAGCCGTAGTTGCGGGCGGCCAGCATATTGTCCATGAGTTCGCGGGGCATGAGTTCGCCGGTCTGCCAGTGGCGGGCATAGCGGGCAATGGCCTCGGGCTCCCATGTCCAGTTCTCGTTAATCTGGCTGGGTAGTTCCACGAAGTCCCAGGCCACATTGCAGCCGGAGAGGGAACGCACCTCCACATTGCTGAGCACCTGGTGCAGCAGGTGGCCGAACTCGTGGAACACGGTTTCCACCTCGTAGTGGCTGAGCAGGGCGGGCTTGTCGCCTACGGGGCGGCTCATGTTTCCGCACATCAGCGCCAGATGCGGCACGCGGGGCTGGCCATTCATGGGCGGCAGCCCGGTGGAGAGCGCGTCCATCCACGCGCCGGCGCGCTTCACGTCGCGCGGATACCAGTCGGCGTAGAAGGAGCCCAGATGCTCGCCGCTCTCCTCATCGTGCACTTCGTAGAACAGCACCTCGGGGTGCCACACTTCCACTGCGCCGGCGGGCACTTCCTCGCCGGGCTGGATGCAGGCGGTTTCCTTGCGGGTGAAGCGGATGCCGTAGAGCCCGGCGTAGATGGAGAACATGCCGTCCAGTACGTTCTGCATGGCGTAGTAGGGTCGAAGCTCCTCCGTATCAAAATCATACAGGGCCTTGCGGCGCTTTTCGCTCCAGTAGCTCACCGACCAGGGTGCGAGCGCAGGAATGGCGGTGCCGGTCTGCTCCTCGGCAAAGCGGCGGATGGCTTCCTGCTCCTCGATGAAGGCGGGGCGCACCTGGCTGTGCAGGCGGTTGATGAAATCCAGCGCGTTCTGGCCGCTGCCGGCCATGCGGCGGCTGGTCACATAGTCGGAGTAGCGCTCGTAGCCCAGCAGAGCGGCTTTTTCGGCGCGCAGGGTGAGAATCTTGTCGATGAGCGGGGCGTTGTCGAACTCACCCGTGCCTTTGGTCTGCATGGCGCGCCACACGCGTTCGCGCAGGGCAGTGTTATCCGCAAAGGTAAGCACGGGTTGCACAGAGGTGAACTGCAGGCTGAAACGCCAGGCGGGGGCCTCTTCGCTGCCGTGGCCCTTGGAGAGAGCATCCTGGCGTGCGGCCTCGCGGGCGGATTCGGGCAGACCTGCCAGCTCGCTTTCATTGCTGGTCACATATTCCCAGGCGTTGGTGGAGTCAAGCACGTGTTCGCCGAAGGTCTGGGAGAGCTGGGCCAGCTCGGTGGAAAGCTCGGCGTAGCGGGCTTTCTTATCTTCCGGCAGGTCGGCGCCGCTCTCGCGGAAATCGGCCAGTGTCTCGGCGATGAAGCGCTGCTTCACGGGGGAAAGCTCCTGCACCCAGGGCTGGGCGGCGGCGTTCTTGAGCACGGCGTAGAGCTGCGGGTTGAGGGTTACGCTGCTGGAGTAGATGACCACCTCGGGCATGAGTTCGTTAATGACCTCGCGCAGTTCGGGGGAATCCATGACCGAGCGCAGGTGGTTGAGCCGCTGCCAGCCGCGCATGAGTGCAGCGCTGCTGTTCTCCAGCGCGTCGAAAGTGTTGGCATAGGTTGGCTCCTGCACCTGGCAGATGGCTGCTATCGCGGCCTGGGCCTGCTCAATGGCCAGGCGGATATCCGTGCGGGCTTTCTCCGGGCTCAGCTGCGACCAGGCCGGCAGCTGCGTATCATCGATAAAGGGGTGTTCGAGGGTCATCTTGCCGCCAATGATACCAGAGTTACCCGTGCGCGGCAATATGGCATTGCGTTCTAATAACGGCTCGCCAACGGGCGAGCCGTTCACACGTCCGCAGGACGTATTTCATCCCGGCGAATGCCGGGATTTCATACGCTGGCACAGCCAGTGTAATTCATTGAGGCCCGAAGGGCCGACTGGTTGCCGCTGCAAAAGCAGCGGTACTACCGTTAATGCGCACGAGCGTAAACCAGCATGTAGCCGAGCCGGAGCAGGAAGGCGGCTCCTCCGCTGTCAATCTTGCAGGGAGCGGAAGATTAAAGTTCCTTTGCATCTCGCCGGATTGTATGCAAATGTGCTTGACTGATTGTCAGCATGCTGGGAAAGAAAAATCCCCCGCTCCTTATGCCGGAGCGGGGGATGAAAAAACATTTTTTAGCCCATGAGGATGCTCAGGCAGCGGGGGTCGAGCTGTTCCCAGGGGAGGTCGGCCTTAGTGAAGTGGCCGTAGTTGGTGGTCTTGCGGAAGATGGGTTCGCGCAGACCCAGCACGCGCTCCATATCGGCGGGCTTGAAGGAGAAGGCCTCGTTGATGCGGTCGATGATGACCTGCTTGTCCACCTTGGCGGTGCCGAATGTCTCTACATCAATCATGATGGATACGGGGCTGGCCTTGCCGATGGCGTAGCCCACCTGCAGCTCGCAGCGGTCTGCCAGACCGGCGGCTACCACGTGCTTGGCCACCCAGCGGCACATGTAGGCGCCGGAGCGGTCCACCTTGCTGCAGTCCTTGCCGGAGAATGCACCGCCGCCGTGGCGTCCCATGCCGCCGTAGGTATCCACAATAATCTTGCGGCCTGTAAGGCCGGAGTCGCCGTGCGGGCCACCGATGACGAAACGGCCCGTGGGGTTGATGAAGAACTCTGTCTGTTCGGTCACCAGCTCTGCGGGGAGCACGCGGCGGGCAAGGGCCTCGCAGAAGGAGCGTATGGTCTCAATGCTCACATCCTCTGTATGCTGGGTGCTGAGCACCACGTTGAGAATGCGGGCGGGCTTGCCGTCTGCACCGTATTCTACGGCCACTTGGCTCTTACTGTCGGGGCGCAGCCAAGCAACCTCGCCACTGTGGCGCACGCGGGCCAGCTCAATCATGATGCGGTGGGCAAACATGATGGGGGCGGGCATGAGCTCCGGGGTCTCGTTAGAGGCATAGCCGAACATGATACCTTGGTCGCCGGCACCCTGCTCTGCACCGTCCTTACCCTCTGCGGCACAGGCATCCACACCCTGGGCAATGTCGGGGCTTTGGGTGGAGAGGTAGTTGGTAACATCCAGCGTCTCTGCGTTGAACACCTCGTCATCTGCCGGGGTGGCATAGCCGATGGAGCGCACCACATCGCGCACCAGGGCATCGTAATCTATCACAGCCTT
>JAGBZE010000072.1 GCA_017628435.1 Akkermansia sp. | reverse complement strand
TTGAACCAACTTTTAGGAATAATCCATAGAGCATGAAGGGCGGCTCCATCTCCGGAGCCGCCCTTCGAAAGTATCGCGGAATCAGATATCCCAGTTATCCAGCCACTTGAAGGAAACTATGCGGAACTGGCGGCCAAGCACCTTATTCGTCTCAGAAAGATTCTTGCCTCTGGAGCCATCCGGCTTGTATTCAGAATCCTGCGGCTTATCTGTCGGATCCACATAATTCATGGTGCGCTGTACCACAGCCTCACACCAGGCCTGTGCCAGAATCGCCTTATTCGGGTTTCGGACGCACCCATATGAACGAACGGTAAAGGTGTCATCACGCACAGTAAGGATATTGCCCAGAGAAGCAAGCACATCACTCTGAATCAGGTAACCAGGTGCAGCTGTATGCAGAGAGCCCATACCGGCCTGCGGGTTCTTGAACATCTCACCCTTTGCCTCAGGCACCTGTACATCATTGAAATCACGGTTGATATCGGTAGCATCAATAGCAGCCTGAAGCGCACCCTTCAATCCGTGTTCACCCTCCTGCAGGCGGCGGTTCACAAAGTCGGACATGCTCAGGAAGGGACCGCGTTTGCGCACCTGCTTCACCATTTCCTCAGCCAGCTTGCGAATGGATTCGGACTCCAGCATGCGCACCTCGCCCCAGGCAGAAGCCATATCCGTCTCACGGAAATTCGTGGATCCCTGCATCATGCTGTAACCACCAAGACCGTCCACACTCTTATCTGTGGTAGAAAGCATGAAACGAGAGAAAAGCACCTGATTGTCGCTCTTGGAAGGCTCTACCAGAACCAGCCCCCCATCCTTACCGGCAACAAGCTTGCGCTTGGCAAGTCCCTGTAGCACGGCGGCCCAGGCTTCCACAGACACGGAGTTCACATTGAAACCACCATCTATCATGAGATACTGGGCAATGTACTTCCAGCCATCGCCCTGCATCAGACGACGGATAATCTGGTCATCATCATACGGTGTGCTGACACGCTTGTATCGGGAAACAGGCAACTCTTCCTTTCCCTTGATAAACTGGGTCAGCACGTCCTGAGCCGTACGCTTACCGGCCTTTGTAGGCATATCAGACACAGAGGAGCAGAACCAGCGGTCCCACATCGCGTCGTTAATCAGCAGCCCATGGTCAAAAAAATCACCAAACAGACGCGCATTTACAGGCATCTTGCTTTCCTCATTCGTGGTCTGGAAATAGGTATACACATCATCTGCCGGCAGACAGGGATCAGCAAAGGCATTACCCAGCCCCACACCGGGCACACCGGACTGATACTGCATGCGGCGCTGCATGGCCTCAGCCACGAAATCCCCGGGCTCTGGCTGCTTATACCAGCCCGGCTGCAGGCGCATACCGGAGAACCCGGCCAAGGAGAACGGAGGATGCACAGGAAGCTCCATTACAGACGCAAACGACACCTGCTCGCCCTCACTGGTAATACCCAGATAACCATTATTACCAATGTTATCCATGGGAGAACTTGTCATACCGGAGCTCACCTCCAGCACGGCCAGCTGGTAGGGGTGATACTTACGCATCTGGTTATCCGGCGTTGTCAGGGCACCGCCCCAGAAAGCAGGACTGGAATGCTGCCATATCTTACCGCGGTAATCGCCGGGGCGAACAATCTTATCAACGCTCGGATTGGCAGACTTAGCTACCACACCAATGGATGCAATATAGTACGGAACGGTCGGGTCACTCTGAGAACCATCTGCCAGCCAGGTTCCGCTATTCCGATCAACAAACGGGGTATCTGACTTTTCCTTTCCGCCGGCAGGGTCATACCACCCCAGCAGGAAGCGCTGAGGCGACATACCCCATTTACCCATACTCAGCTTACTTGTTGTCTCCTTGGAAGGTTGCGGTATGCTGCCACTTGCATCATTGGGATCCGTCGGCACCTCAGCCCCCTCTGCGACATTCTCCGACGCACCGTGGAAGCCATTCATCACGGTGATGCATTCAGCATGACGGGGGGTAAGCCAGTAGCCATTTGTAAGAACACCACCCGCGCGTCCACCATTGGCGCCCTGTTTCTGGGTCACATCTACACCATGCCCCAGACGCATTTCAACGTACCACTTCCCTTCCTGAAGGTCTTTCAAGGGCTTTCTACTATAGAAATTCGCCATAGTCCCTGCCACGCTGCCCGGATTATAGCCAAGAACCCAGGGATTCTTGAATCTCAGGTCATATGAATCAAGAGAGCGGGCCTGTCCCGGAGAGAAGAACAACACCTCACCCGGCTGGAACTCTATATCAGCCGTTGCATCCTTAAGGGATTTCTGGAAAAATTCGCCGTGGTCGCGGCCGAAACCGGGAGGCAGGTCATACTTATCCCCACCTTGGGCATGCTTATTTCTGACATCATCAATTTCCTTCTGCGTAATTTCACGCATGGCGTAGTTATTCCAATCCCACGAATTGTCATCGCCAATCTTGGTAGGGGAGTACACCTGCAGCCATGTGGTATGAGCAGGCGACGACTTTGACCAGAGCTGCTGTCCCCTGATCTTCATCGGAACATTATACGGGTTCCACCAGAGCACCATCGGCGCGAAACACATACGGAGTGCAAAGTTTCCATCCTCTCGAGGTTCTGTCACAAGGCCAAGATTGGTCATGAAAGCCAGCATCACCGGGGTGCGGGCATAACCGGCAGAATCGCTGCCCTCATCCATTCTGGCGCGTGTATCAAAGTATGACGAATTATCCGGCCCCACTTTGTGTTCATCCGGATTATCAATATATCTGAGATTATTATTATCAACAATGCTGCCACTGATACGAGTATAAGCCTGGTCAAGATTACCAATAAGGCGGGCCGTAATATTACGGGATTCCTTTGCCGAGCCATCCGGCCAGCAGTTGTAATAGGCATGCAGGTTCTGCCAGGAACCGATGGGCATATCACTTTCCGTACCACGAGGAAGATCCTGATGTTCGGCCAGGGGGCAATCCTGGTTGGAACGAGACGCAAACTCAGTATCCTTGAGGGTAGGTTTGTTAAGCAGCAGGCAAAGATCCTGCTTCAGACCACCCATGCTCACATTAACCGGGAGAGAATAGGAACTGGTGGTGACATCAAAGAAATAGGGCATGCCGGCAGACAGAGAGGAAGACCCCACAAGCGGAAGGGAGGCCAGCGTCACAAGGCGGGCAGGCTCCTCAATTTCGCGCGGCAGGAAATCCAGGTCTCGGTTATCCACAAAACGAGGAGCCGGTGTATCCCAGGTACGGCGCAGGTTCTCATATACATCATCCGTTTCCTTGGGACTCTGCACGGAAACCTTGGCCTTCTGGTTCTCGCCGCCAATCCACCAGGCAAAGCAGGCCTCATTCTTACCGGTTGCCGGCATCTTCAGCAAATCAGCATACACGTAGTGCTGCGCAGAAAGAGATTTACCCAGAGTACCCTCACCCACCATGCAGATACGCTGGCCCGGATCTCGAGTGCTAAGCTGCTCCGCTGCGTTCATTGTACGGGTTGCATTTCGGTCACGGGATGAAATCAACCAACGGCGGAACATGTCAGCACGTCCCTTGGTATAAGTATTGGTAATCCTGGCCCCCCGTCCGGAAGCACTGCGACCGTAGATAGGGCCGTCCCAGCTGTCCCACACACCCAGCAGATGCTGCGCCCGTGCGCTGTCATGCTCACTGAGAATACCGGAACTGGCCGTTACTCGCTGATCCGGCCCGAGTTCCACCTGGAGCTCGCCGATGGCGGCATCCAGACCCACCAAAGCCTGCTGGCGAGCCTCTGCCTGCAGCATGGTCTGCAGGGCGATGCGGTTCTGCGATGCAGCAGTTGCCATAACAGCCACAGCAAGCATGGCCAGCAACATCATAAGTGTAAGAGTAGCAATAAGCGCAAAACCCTTCTTGGGGCGTTTGCGTGAAGAACTGGAGAGGGGACGTGCGGGTCTCAGTTTCATAAAACTAAATGCGAGTACTTTCTTACTATACACAAGACATGCGGCGCGTCAAGCAAATTCGCCTTCCTCGCACGGGGAATTCGGGCAGCAGAAGCGCCAAAGAATCACCCTTGAACTGAATTAAGAAAAACAGGGTTGAACGATGGCTGCAGCTGTGGTATAATCCGCGCACAGGTATGAGTTTAGACAGGCTGAGAGAGGAGATTGACAGCATAGACGCACGGCTGGTGGAGCTGCTCAAGCAGCGCGCCGCCTGTGTGCACCAGGTGGGTGAAATCAAGAAATCCGCCGGCGCTCCTACCTTCGTACCGGAGCGTGAATGTGCGCTCATTGAAAAAATTCTCAAACTGAATAACGATGTGCTGCCGGAAAAGAGCATCCTGAGCATCTGGCGCCAGATTGTAAGCTGCTCCTTCCACCTGGAGGGCAACATGCGCATCGGTTACCTGGGTCCGGAGGGAACCTGGAGCCACCAGGCAGCCCTGAGCCGCTTTGGCGACAGCGTGGAGCTGGTTCCCTACGCCACATTTGACCACGTTTTCTCTGCAGTGGAGCGAGGCGAGGTGAATTACGGTGTGATTCCGCTGGAAAACAGCACACACGGCAGCGTGGTGCAGGCCATGGATATGTTCGCCCACACCACCCTGCGCATCTGCGCCCAGGTGCACCAGGCCGTGCAGCACTGCCTCATGGCCAATATCCCGTCCAGCGAAATCCGCACCATTTACTCCCACCCACAGGTACTGGGCCAGTGCAGCCAGTGGCTGCAGGCCAATTACCCGCACGCAGACCAGATTCCCACCGCCAGCACCACCGCAGCAGCCCGCATGGCACTGGAAAAGACAGAGGAAGGCGCCGCCGCCCTGGGCAGCCCGCTGGCTGCACGTCTGCATGGTCTGGGCGTTCTGGCCGAGCATGTGCAGGATGTAGCCACCAACACTACGCGTTTCGTGGTTATCGGCACGCAGACCACCAAACCCAGCGGGCACGACCGCACCACCATCTGCTTCACCGTGCCGAATAAGTCCGGCAGTCTGGTGGATGTGCTGGAGCATTTCCGCACCCACGGCATCAACATCTTCTGCCTGGATTCCCGCCCCGGCCGCGACCGCGCCTGGGAATACCTGTTCTACATTGATGTGGAAGGCCACGAGGCACAAGAGCCACTGCGCAGCTGCCTGTCCGAGCTGAAGGAACAATGCCCGGTGCTCAAGG
The DNA here is from genome assembly GCA_017628435.1 of Akkermansia sp. Classification (GTDB taxonomy): domain Bacteria; phylum Verrucomicrobiota; class Verrucomicrobiia; order Verrucomicrobiales; family Akkermansiaceae; genus Akkermansia. The sequence goes on along the minus strand of JAGBZE010000072.1, from coordinate 5,170 downwards.
TGCTGGGTTCCTACCCGGAAAAATAAGACTCTATCCCCCACCATGTCCTTTAATCTGGAACAAGCCCGCCAGCTTCTGCTGCACGCCCGCCGCAGCGGCAGATTACCGCATGCCCTGCTGCTCACCGGCACCCCGGCCGCCGGCACCCACCGCCTGGCCCTGGCTTTGGCGGAGGAGCTGAACGGCACGCGGGCCGAGAGCCTGGAGACACTGCGCCACCACATGTGCCGCGTGCTGCGCCCCGGTTCCAAGAGCCGCAAGATTCTTATTGAGGATATTCGCGGGGTGGAGCCCTTCCTGGCTCTGCGTGCAGATGCCGGGGAAACCAAGCTGGTCATCATTCTGGAGGCCGACCGCATGATGGAGGAAGCGGCCAATGCCTTCCTGAAGACGCTGGAGGAACCACCGCCGCAGACGGTCATCATCCTCATTACCGAGCAGCCCAGCCGCCTGCTCACCACCATTCTTTCCCGATGCGTGCGCGTGCCGCTGCACGAGCCGAGCAGCGCCCTACACCTTTCCGAAGCGCAGCAGGCTTTCCTGCCCGCCGTGGCGGCAGCCCTGCCTCTGGTGGGTTCTGACGTGGCAGCCCTGGCGCTGCGCGCCGATTTCCAGGCACTGCTGACAGAGCGCAAGGAGCAAATCAGCAAACGACTCACCGCCGCCGTTAAGGCTGAGGCCAAGGCCATTGCCGAAGGCACGGATATCCGCGACTGGGAAAACCGCCAGAAGGATGCCACCGCCGCGCTCATCGAAACCGAATACCTGGCCGAGCGCGAGCAGATGCTCGAGCTGCTTTCTCTCTGCCTGGGCCAGGCCGTTCTGATTGCCTCGCACGCGCCGGATGTGCAGCCCATCACCCCGGAGATTGCCGGACTGGCCGCCGCGCGCCCGGTGGCAGAACTGCTGCTGCGCATGCGCGCGCTGGAGGCCCTGCGCACTGACCTCAATTTCAATGTGAACGAGGCGCTTACCCTCGATTCGCACCTGCTCAACATCATTGGCAATATCAATTTATGAATAGTATGACCGGATTCGGGGCTGCCACAGCCCCCCTGGGTGGTTCTTCCATCCGGGTCGAAATTAGCGGCGTAAACCGCAAACAGGCAGAAATAGCCGTGGTGCTCCCCCGCGCCTGGGCCGCACTGGAAACAGCCGTGCGCGATATGGTGGCTTCGGCTGTCTCGCGCGGGCGCGTGAATGTATCTCTTTCCCTGCAACAGACTCCCGGCAGCACCGGGGCACTGGCATTGAACCGCGACAAGCTCACCGCCCTCACCGCCACCCTGGCAGAGGCCGAGGCTGCACTGGGCCGCGCGGTGGATACCTCGCTGGATTCCCTGCTCCGTCTGGGCATCATTACCGAGGAAACGGAAAGCGACATCCCCATGGAGGAAATTCAGGCCGCAGCCGAGCCAGCCGTGCGCGAAGCACTGGAAGCCTTCATCACCCTGCGAGCCCAGGAGGGCGAAAACATGAAGCGAGACCTCCTCTCCCGCATTGCCACGCTGCGCAACTTCCGGGAGCAGCTCATGGCCCGCGCCGCCGGCGTGCCCACCCGCCACCGCGAGGTGCTGCTCAAGCGCCTGGCTGAGGCAGGCCTGCCGCTGCCGCTGGATGATGAGCGCATCATCAAGGAAATTGCCCTCTTTGCCGACCGCTGCGACGTGTCGGAAGAAATGACCCGCCTGGAGTCCCACCTCAACCAATTCGAGAAAATCTGCGACAAGGCAGAACCCGTGGGCCGTACGCTCGATTTCCTCTGCCAGGAAATCTTCTGCGAACTCAACACCACCGGCTCCAAGGCGAATGATGCCGAGCTGGCTCAGCTCGTGGTCACCGCCAAGACAGAGCTGGAAAAAATCCGCGAACAGGTTCAGAATATCGAATAAACTCTCATTTATCACCATGCTTGGAACACTCCTTATTGTATCCGGTCCCTCCGGCAGCGGCAAAACCACCCTTTGCCGACGCGCAGAGAAGGACGGCCTCACCGCTTATTCCATCTCCTGCACCACACGCCAGCCCCGCCCGGGCGAGCAGGATGGCGTGGATTACCACTTCCTCACCCCTGAGGTGTTTGCCGCCAAGGTGGCCGCCGGCGAATTCCTGGAGCACGCCACCGTGCACGGCAACAGCTACGGCACCCTCAAGAGCGATATCATCGACCTGCTGCAGGCCGGCAAGAATGTGGTGATGGATATCGACGTACAGGGCGCAGCCAGCATCCGCGCCTGCGATGATGCCATCATCCGCCGCGCCTATGCCGATGTGTACATCCACGTCCCCTCCGATGAGCTCGAAGCCCGCCTGCGTGGCCGCCAGACAGATGCCGAAGAGGTGATTCTGCTGCGTCTGCGCAACGCCGCCGAGGAGGATGCCCGCATGGGTGAATACCAGTTTACCCTGGTTTCTGCAGACCGCGAAAGCGACTACTCCCGCTTCTCTTCCCTGCTCGCCGCACTCGGCATGCGCACCCCGCTGCGCTGATTCATCACATTTCCCAATAACCAGTCCTGCTCCGCACCGCGAAGCAGGACTTTTTTATTTCAACCACAAAAAACTGATGTTCAGACACTCGGAATAAACATGCCGATTTTTATCATAAAAATAATGATTTTTATTAAAAAAAGGCTTGCATTCAGCCGCCGTTTCGTGTATCATTCCGCCGCACCCACGAGGGAGCAGAACATGCGAAGTTAGCTCAGTGGTAGAGCACATCCTTCACACGGATGGGGTCATAAGTTCGAATCTTATACTTCGTACTTCAAAAAGCCTTGCAGAAATGCAAGGCTTTCTTTGTTTCCTGCTTGTATCAGCGGGCAAATACTGCTAAAATCAACACTGGAGCAACACTGACCACACCATGATACGCTTTGCCTCTACCGACAGCCGCCGCGAAACCGGAAATATCAAATGGGATTTGCAGGGCCCCCTGCCCTTCGGCATTGCCGATATGGATATTGAATCACCTCCCTGCGTGGTGGATGCCCTGCAGCAGCGACTCAACCACCGTTTCTACGGCTATGCGTTCATGACCGATGAACTGCGCGAAGCCATCTGCGCCTACTTGACCCGCAACCATGGAGTGCAGGCACCCCGCCCCGAATGGCTGCATGCCCTTCCCGGCTGCGTGCCGGCTTTCACCCTGGTAGCCCGCTCAGTGTGCCGCCAGCCGGAGCACGAGATTATGGTCTGCACCCCGGTGTATCCGCCCATGCTGCACTGCCACGAGGATGCCAACTGCAGCCTGCTGCAGGTACCCTATGCCAATGTGAATGGCCGCTGGGAATTTGACTGGGAAGCCATGGAGGCCGCCGTTTCCCCGAACACAAAAATGTTCCTGCTCTGCAACCCGCACAACCCGCTGGGTCGGGTCTGGAGCCGGGAGGATATTCTGCGCCTGGCCGAGTTCTGCGAGCGGCATGATATGATTCTCTGCTCTGACGAAATTCACTGCGACCTAGTGCTGGATGAGGACAAAAAGCACACCACAGCCCTGAATCTGCCGGAGCCGCTGCTGCAGCGAGTCGTGATGCTGAGCGCCCCGAGCAAGACCTTCAACATTGCCGGCATCTGCTTCACCTACATGGCCGTGCCGAACCAGCTGCTGCTGGCCACCATCCGCAAAATACAGGGGCACACCCTGCCTACGCTGAATGTCTTTGCCTACGCCGCCTCACTGGCAGCCTACCGCCACGGCTGGGACTGGCACAAGAAGCTGCTCGCCACCCTGCGCACCAACCGCCATACAGTGTACGATTTCATTGCCTCCGAACTACCCATGCTCAAGGTACGCCATATGGAAGCCACCTACCTGGCATGGATTGACTGCTCCGCCCTGGGCGTGGAATCGCCGCACGATTTCTTCCTGGAAAAAGCTGATGTTTTCCTGGATGACGGCGCAAACTTCGGAGACCCGCAATGCGTGCGCCTGAACTTTGCCACCTCTCCGGAGCTGCTCCGCACCGGGCTGGAGGCCATCAAGGCCGCCGTGCAAGCCCACCTTTCCCATGAATAAAACCCTGTTTTCCCGTTTATGAAAAAGAAATTTAAGATTGGACTGATTGCTCGCATCATCATCGCCATGGTGGCGGGCATGCTGCTGGGGGATGTGCTGCCGCTGTGGCTCACCCGCATATTCATCACCTTCAACGGCCTGTTCAGCCAGTTCCTGGGCTTCATCATCCCGCTGCTCATCGTGGGGCTTGTAGCCCCCGCCATTGCCGATATCGGCCAGAAAGCCGGCAAGCTGCTGCTGGGCACCACAGCGCTGGCCTACCTGGCCACGCTGATATCCGGGTTCCTCTCCTATTTCACCAGTATCACCTTCTTCCCCAGGCTTATCGAAAGCGGCACCCTGCCCCAGAAACTGGCAGAGGCTCATGATGCCACGGCCTATTTCAGCATCGAAATTGCACCGCTCATGGGCGTGATGACTGCGCTGGTGCTGGCGTTCCTGCTGGGGCTCGGCATGGCAAACCTGCGCGGACATGCCCTGCTGAACACATTTAACGACCTCCGCGAGATCATCTACCGCACCATTGGAGTCGTCATCATTCCGCTGCTGCCGCTCTTCATCTTCGGCATCGCGCTCAACATGTCTTACTCCGGCCAGGCCATGAGCATCCTGCACGTCTTCATCCGCATCATCGGCATCATCTTCGTGCTGCACATTGCCGTGCTCATCTTCCAGTACTGCGTAGCCGGCATCATCGCCCGCCGCAATCCCTTTACCCTGCTACTGCGCATGCTGCCCGCCTATTTCACCGCATTGGGCACTCAGTCCAGCGCCGCCACCATTCCCGTCACCCTGCGCCAGACCATTGCCAACGGCGTAAACAACGATGTGGCAGGCTTCGTCATTCCCCTCTGCGCCACCATCCACCTCTCCGGCAGCACCCTCAAAATCGTAGCCTGCGCCATGGCTATTATGATGATGCAGGGCACACCGGTTGACCTCGTCCAGATGGCAGGCTTCATCTTCATGCTAGGCGTAGTCATGGTTGCCGCACCTGGTGTGCCGGGTGGTGCCATCATGGCAGCCCTTGGCGTGCTTAGCTCTATGCTCGGCTTCGGCGACCAGGAACAGGCCATCATGATTGCTCTCTACATTACCATGGACAACTTCGGCACCGCATGCAATGTCACCGGCGATGGTGCTCTCGCC
>JAGBZE010000071.1 GCA_017628435.1 Akkermansia sp. | reverse complement strand
GTATCGGCATTCTTTGCCCTAAACAAATAGGGATTCTTGCGAGCTATCACCTTCTTCAGTTTTAAGCCGTTAAGATTATCCAACCGAGCCTGATGGAATGTCCCGATATTGTCAACCACATATTGGCGAATACTTTGTATCAACTCAACATTCATACATAGAATATATTTCTGCTTTCATCTTACGGAGCATCCACCAGCACCTCGCGGGCGCGGGTAGCACCGGAAGGCGCGGAGATAACGCCGTTCTCCTCCATCATATCCATAATCTTGGCGGCGCGACCGTAGCCGATGCTGAAGCGACGCTGCAGGAGCGAGGTACTGGCCTTGCGCTCTGTCACCACAAGCTGCACGCAACGAGTGTACAATTCAGCGTCCTCGTCATTCATGTTCTTGGTGCCGATGCGGCCACCATTATCTGCATTGGGGGAACCACCTTCTGCATTGTCCATTTCCGCAGCCACACCCTGCTCAAACTTCTGCTTGGCGTGGGCCGCGCAGTGAGCAATAATCTTGGCGATTTCCGCATCGCTCACAAAGGCGCCCTGCACGCGGGTCATCTTGGTGATACCGCCGGGAGGCAGGAACAGACTGTCACCCTTACCCAGCAGATTCTCTGCACCTGCCTGGTCAAGAATAATGCGGGAATCCAGCGGGCTGGCCACACGGAAGGCGATTCGACTGGGAATATTGGCCTTGATGATACCCGTCACCACATTGGCACGCGGAGTCTGCGTGGCCGCTACCAGGTGAATACCGGCGGCACGAGCCTTCTGAGTAAGGCGCGCAATGTAGTTTTCCAGGTCTTCCTTCACCACCATCATGAGGTCAGCAAGCTCGTCAATAATGATGACAATGTACGGCAATTTGAGCGGAATGGGCTCGGGGTCATCGAAATCAAACTCATCCTGCTCATCCTCTCGGGCAAGAGCCACCTCATCCTCTGCCTGGCGCTCAATCTCGCTGGCCATGGCCTCTATGGCGGCATAGTCGATGGGGGCATCCTCTTCCTCCTCCGGCTCATCAATGGGGCCGTCGTCCTCGCGGTTGTTGAAGTCCTCGAAATTACGCACACCCACCTGACTGAACAGGCGGTAGCGACGCTCCATTTCATTCACCGCCCAGCGCAAAGCACCAATTACACGGCCAGGCTGAGTCACCACCGGGCAGATAAGATGCGGCAGCTTGCGGTAGGGCTGCATTTCCACCACCTTGGGGTCCACCAGAATGAGTTTCAACTCCTCCGGGCGGAACTTGTAGAGCATGGAAAGAATCATGCTGTTGATACAGACGGACTTACCGGAACCCGTGGTACCGGCCACCAGCGTATGAGGCATGGCAGCAAGGTCACCAATAACCGCGTTGCCGTACACATCCTTACCCAGCGCCACAGGAATACGCAGCTTCGGGCTGTTGAAGTTATCCGACTGCAGCAACTCACGCAGATAAACCGGCGATTTCTGAGCATTCTCCAGCTCAATACCCACCGTATTCTTGCCGGGGATAGGAGCCAGAATATTCACCGACTTGGAGCTGGTGGCCAGCATGATATCCTTATCCAGCTTGGAGAAATCGCTCACGCGCCGACCGCGGGGCGGGTAAAATTCATAGCGTGTGATACTCGGGCCGCGTGTAATGGCACCCGGCTCCACCGTAATTCGGAACGTGTCCAGCGTCTCGATAATGCGCTGCTGAGTCTCGTCCATCTCCCGCTGGGCCGCAGCAGTGACATCCTGAGAAACAGGCTCGAACTTCAACAAGTCATACGGCGGCAAGGGATAATCATCATACTGCACGCGGGTGTCCTTCTTATTAACCGCAGGGGCAGGACGTGAAGAGGTTGCAGCTTTGGAAACAGGAGTAGCTTTTACGGGCATGGGCGCTGGTTTAGGAGCAGGTTTCTGCGCCGCCATACGGCGATCCACCTGCTCCTGCAGACGCGGATTCACCTGGCTCCGACGAGGCGAGGCGGGTGGAACATCATCACGCACACCAGGAGCATTGCGCAAAGCAATTTCCTCCTCCACCGGAGCCATGAGGTCCAGTAGGTTAGAACGATTACTGACAGGAGCATACTGACGACCGCGGCCAGTGGGCGGACGCTGAGTTTCAACACGGGAGGCCTCCCGACGCCGACTTTCCTCCATCTGCTGTTCAAATGAGGGCACCGGCGGATAATCAGGTTCCTCGTATACAGGCTCGGAAGGACGCTTCGCATCTGCGGCTGAACGCTTCCGGGGAGCAGCGGTCTGCGGCGCTTCATCCGGGAACAGATAATCCTGCTCACCACCAGCTGCACGGCGAGCCTCCACACGTGCCACCTCAGCATCAGCCTCAGCAGCGGCCTTGGCAGCAGCCATCTCGCGCTCCAGCATCTCATTGCGCTCACGCAAGTGCTGCTCGCGCTCAGCACGGCGGCGTTCCTTCTTCTCCGCTCGGTTGCTGCGCCAGCGGCACCACAAATCAGCTATATCATACCAGGCATCGCGCCAGAACTGAATGAACGTGAATCGGGCAAAATAAATCCAGCCCACAGCATGTAACAGAAGGAATGAGACCAGAGCCCAGCGCGTGCCAATAAGTGGCTCCACCAGACAACACCCATCCAGATACCCAAGAATCCCACCTACGGAATACAGATGATGAGCAGTCCTCCAATCATCCAGGAACCAGGGCTGAAGCGCAAGAACGGCACTGGAGAAAATAATCAGGCAGATCATAGCCACCAGCTGCAGCAAAAATGGACGGCGTGGCCAGATAATCAAGCCTATAGAAAAAAGAGTAATCAATGCAAGGGCATACAGAGAAACAGCCCCCAGCATCCAATTGCAGATACCCGCAAGATACAGACCTACCAGCCCCAGCCAGTTAGTACACGGAGCCTCCTCAGCAGCAGTACCGCCGGTCGGGTTGAGAAAATCCCACCCCATCTCGGCATGATTGTAGCTCAACAGACTGGCAGCCAGAGCAAGTGAAACAACAACAAGGCAACCTCCCGTCACTCTGGTGGGCCATGTACTCGTTTCCCGCTGGGGCATCTGGGGCTCTGTCTCGTACTCCATAAATCAGCCCGAATATCATACCCTGCCCTTCTTCTGCCCGCAAGCGTAAAATGTGTTCTATACCCTAATTAAAAACGTCCACCGTTTGCCCTGCAGAATAGGATTGCAAGCTGGGAGCTTTTCTGGTACAGTATTATGGTTGGAGAGGAATTATCGTCAGATTAGAACGACAACGTTAAATTTTACCATGTCAATCCATATGAACAAGAAAACCATCATGTTGCTAACCGCATTGAGCGGAATACTACCTAGTTATACTTTTGCCGCAGAATATAATGAGG
>JAGBZE010000070.1 GCA_017628435.1 Akkermansia sp. | reverse complement strand
CTCTGCTCTCTGTGTGGGGTGGATCCGGCTTTGGCGGCCGGACTCTTCGCCGGCGCAAACACCAGCACCCCGGCTCTGGCGGCTGCTATGGAAAGCGTGCAGGATATACCGGAGGGAGACTCCCTCATCAATATCGGCTACGGTGTCGGTTATCCTTTTGGTGTTATCGGTATTGTGCTTTTTGTTCAGCTGTTGCCCCGACTGCTGAAGAAAGACCTCAACGAGGCACCGACCGGCTCGGATGGCAAAGACCCGCATCGTATCATTCGCCGTCTGGTGAGGGTTACGCATCCGGATATTGTCGGTCGCAATATCGAGGAATATATGAAGCAAAACAAGCTGCAATGCCGTATTACCCGAGTGCTGAAAGATGGGGTGCTTCTTCCCCTCACGCGTGAGGATTGCTTTCAGGCTGACGGCTCGATTCTGATGGTGGGCGAGTACGCCCGGCTGAGTCATGATGCCGGGCTCATCGGCCATATGGTAAAGGGAGAGATTCCCCGCACCTATGGTGATGAAACAGCAGAGCTGATACTGCTGGAGAGTTCCATGTTCAATAAGTCGATTTCTGAGCTGAAATTGCTGGAACATCACGGTATCACCATCGCTCGCATCACCCGCCTGGGCAATACCTTTGTGCCTACGGAGGATACGGACCTGTGCCGCAACGACGTGTTGAAAGTTGTCGGCTCTCAGGAGGCTATCAGCGCCTTTGCCAAGGTCTGCGGTCACCGCAGCAGTGCCTTCAATACCACGGATATCCTCTCTCTGGCAGGTGGTGTTACCCTGGGTATCCTGGTGGGTAATATCCATATCAGGCTTGGGCATGGCGATGATTTTTCTCTGGGCATGGCCGGTGGCCCGCTGCTTGTTGCGCTTATTCTGGGGCATTTCGGGAAAATCGGGCCCATCACCGGTTATATTCCGCGAGCCACGCGTACCCTGCTCATGGAGCTGGCTCTCATGTTGTTCCTGGCTGGCGCCGGTGTAGCTGGTGGCGAGAAACTCGTGGAAACCCTGGCGCAGGAAGGCATCACCCTGTTCCTCATTGGTGTGGCGATTACCATTGTGCCGTTGATAGCCGGTTACTTCATTACTACCAAAATCATGCGCATGCCTCTGGCAGAGGCACTGGGGGCCATTTGCGGCAGCTCTACCTCTACCCCGGCGCTGGGCGCCATCACCGCCAAGACAGATCGCCAGGAGCCTGTTATTGCCTATGCCACTGCGTACCCTGCCGCTCTCATTGTCATGACCCTGCTGGCTCGTATTGTTCTCGAGCTCGTTTAAGCCGCCGCCGCCACAGTCTTTGCACATGTTCCAGAGTCCGAGGACGGATGCCTTTGCCGGGAACATACTGCGCGCTTGTCATGAGCAAAAGCTTCTGCTAGAATGCGGGCATGTCCTACCTTGAGCTGCAGCATGTGAGTGTGCATTATCCTGTGCGCAACACCTGGGGCACCACCGGCGAATTCGTCCGCGCGGTGGATGATGTAAGCCTTTCTGTGGAGAAAGGTCAGATTCTGGGCCTGGTCGGTGAATCCGGCTGCGGCAAGTCCACCCTCTCTCGCGCCATCATGCAGCTGCAGCCTATTACCTCCGGCAGTATTTGCCTGCAGGGGGAGAACCTGAGCGCGCTGCCGGCTCGTGAGATACGCCGCCGCCGCCTGGATTTTCAGATGGTGTTTCAGGACCCCTACGCCAGCCTCAACCCTCGTTTCAGCATTTTTGCCACGCTGGCAGAGGCGCTTTCTCGCCGTGAGAAACTTCCCCGGCGTCAGCGTGAGGATGCTGTGGCAGAGCTGATGGAGCGTGTGGGCCTGAGCCCGGAGCACATGTACAAATACCCGCATGAGTTCTCCGGCGGTCAGCGTCAGCGTATCGCTATTGCTCGGGCTATTGCGCCGCGTCCGGCCTTGCTGCTGGCAGATGAACCGGTTTCCGCGCTCGACGTCTCTATCCAGAGCCAGATATTGAACCTGCTCACAGATTTAACCCGCGACCTGGGACTCACCATGATTTTTATTTCGCATGATTTATCCGTGGTGCATTATCTGGCGGACCATATTGCCGTGATGCGCCGTGGGCAAATAGTCGAATACGGTACAGCGGACAGCGTCTTCCATCATCCGCAGGCGGAATATACCCAAAATCTGCTGGCCGCCATTCCTCGCCTGAGTGATTGACGCCTCATTCCAGCGCCATGCCGACTTTGCGGGCGATGTTCGCCGCCTCCGGCGGCAGCGTGTAGCCGGGAGCCGTGCGCAGCACCATAGGGGCGGGCGGGGGTGTTTTGCGCCCCATCAGCAGGTTGCATATCCAGTTGAATAAGCGCATGAAGCGCAGCTGCTGCATATAGGCCGCTGCCCGACGAATGCACTTGAGCGGGCCATCCGCATCATCCACCGCTATGATGACCCCATCACATACCACGGCAATGTGGCCGATACCCAGCCGCTGAATTTCCTCTGCCATTGCGGCGGCGTGTGCGGCATCATCTGCCATGTGGGCGGGTTCCTCAGGGGCATCCTTTGTCTGCGGAGCTTCCATGGCATGCAGCGTGATGCCGTGCTCATTACACAGCGCCACCACCTCATCCCGCTGGAAAAGAATAGTACGAGAGGCTTCAAAGACAATGTGATTGACCCCGGCGCGAATTGCATTTCTGATGGTTCCCAGCCCCAGGCAGGGCACATCAAAGCGCATGTCATGCCCCTCCTTTGTCACTTTGCAGAGCGTGACCCCGTGTCCGCGGTATCCGCCGGAGCGAATACACTCATTTGTTCCCTTGAACGCCTCCACGCACACGACCTGCTGCCCATGCACGATAATGCTCTGGCCTATATCCAGACGGGCTATTTCGCGCGCCTGAGCCAGACCGAACCGGGCCTCCTTGAGCTGTTCTTCCGTGGGGGCAGGACCTGCCAGATGACCTGCCGGCGGCATGCACTCCTCCATGAATGTGGTAGAGGGCAGAACTGTGATACCATGCTCTGCGGCCAGTTGGCAGACGGCGCCGAAAATGCTGTGCGCATTGCGGCGGTCCATCTGTCCCAGCAGGCGGCGCGCTGTGGCATCCGGCCACATGGTGTAGAGCGTAGCGGGTTTAATTTGACCGGCCAGCACCAGGTGCTGCACTCCCTCCTCGCGAAAATAGGCTAACGGTCCTTCCACGGCTCCCGCCCGGAATCGGCGGAAACTCCGGCAGAGCGGGCGCAGCTCATCACTCGCCGCCCCGCGAATCGCCATACATACCACCTCCACACCGGCTCGGCGGGCACCCTCCATCACCAGGCGGGGAAACTCTCCCGCACCGGCAATGATACCCAGCACTTTGATATCGGCATGGTTCATGCAGAAAAAGCGGAGTTACAGCACCTCCGGGTGCTCCAGATAGTACGCGATACGCAGCATCAGGCGGCCAATGTCACCACCATCCACTACGCGGTGGTCGAAAGACGCCACGATGTTGGCCTGCTCTACAGGGATGAAGCACTCCACCTCATCACTCCACACCGGCACCTTCTGCACAGAACCCACACCCAGAATGAGACTCTCACTGGGCAGCGGCATGGGAGAGGCAAAGGTGAGCCCGAAACCACCGAAATTCGACACCGTAGCGATACCGCCGCCCTGGTAGCCGGGGTCCAGCCTGCGGTTGCGAGCCTGGTCCACCACCTTGTTGTATTCATCGATGAGCTCATCCATGGTGAACTCATTTACCCCGCGCAGCACAGGCACCATCACACCATCTGCCACCTGTACCGCCACGCCCAGGTCGATGCGGCGGGGGGTCAGGATACGCCCGCCCACCATATAGCCGGCGCACTCCGGTGCCTCTGCCAGTGCCAGAGCCAGCGCGCGCAGGAAATACAGCGTGATGCCGGGCTTGCGGGGGTGGTGCTTGCGGTGCAGGATGATGGGGGCCATGAAGATGGGGCGCCCGGCGCTGGCAATGGGGCGGCGCCAGGTGCGCTGCATACTGCTGGCCACACTGCGGCGCATGGGTGATGCCTGGCGGCTGGGCCAGCCGTCCACATAATCCAGGAAACTCTCGAAATCCTCAATCGTGATGCGGCCGCCGGCGCCACTGCCGGATACGTAGGCGAGGTCAGCCTCTGTGATACCCAGCTCATCCATGCGGGCGCGGATGCGCGGGGAGAGATATTGGGCACCGCGTACTCCCATGGGCACGGGTAGCCCGCGACCGCCGGTTGACGGTACCTTGCTGCCGGAGCTCTCGCGGTACTCGCCCTCCGTGCGGAAATGGGCACCGTCATTAGCCGCGGCCGCCGGCGTGGAGGATTGTTCTGTCGGTGCTGCAGGCAGTTCATCCTGCGCCAGAGGCGTAGCACCGGAGCGTTCGATTTCTTCCTCCGTGGCTTCGATGATACCCATCACCGTACCGACGGCGATGGTCTCTCCCTCAGAGGCAAGCATGGCGGTAATGGTGCCGCCGCAGGAGGTCGTAACGCCCATCACCGCCTTATTGGTCTCTACTTCTATCACCTCCTGGTCTGCCACCACGGTATCACCGGGCTGCACCAGCAGGCGCATGATAGTGGCCTCTGTGATAGATTCGCCCAGCTGGGGCATGAGAATGGGTACTTGCGGCATGATTCAGCTAAAAGAGTTGTGTTTTTAAAGTGAAATGAGATAACGGGCAGCAGCTATGATGTTTTCAT
>JAGBZE010000069.1 GCA_017628435.1 Akkermansia sp. | reverse complement strand
TTCATAGCCTCGAGGGTCAGAACCTGATCACCTTCCTTCACGGCGGTGCCGGGCTTCACGTCGAGGGATACAACCTTACCGGCGAGGGGGCTCTGGATGGGGGTGCCGGCGCCGGCTGCGGGAGCGGGGGCGGGAGCAGGAGCTGCTACAGGAGCGGGAGCGGCTACGGGAACTGCTACGGGAGCGGGAGCTGCCACGGGAGCAGGAGCGGGAGCGGCGGCGCTGCCACCAAGGGTTTCTACGGTTACGTCAAAGGTCTGGCCGGCAACGGTAATACGGAGCTGTTTCATTGTATTGATATAGTGTTTGGTTTGATTGTTAAGTTTGATGGGGGTGCAGCTGAAATCAGCCGCGGGTGATGTTGTGAGAATTCATGATGGAGGTACGGCCGCTCTGTGCGTAGGAGCCGTCAATCGGTTTGATGTCGAGGATTTTGGCCTCGTTGCCGACTGTTACCTTCACTGCCGCGGCAATGGCGGCAACTACCTCGGGGGTGATACTGCTGGCGGCGGCATCGTAAATGCCGGCGGCGAGGGCTGCCACCTGAGCCGGAGTGGGCTCGGGGGCGGCTACCGGTGCAGCTGCCACAGGGGCAGCTGCGGCCAGAGCAGCCTTCGCAGCTTCAGCTGCTGCTTTCTTCTTCGACTCCAGACGCACGGCAACGGCGCCTGAAATGGAAAGAATGATGCAGAGCATACCGAGACAGCAGAACACCACAATCATGCCCGTAACCTGGTACGTCAGAGCGTCCATGAATTCCGGCCATGTAATAGCTAGTGTCTGGATTGTGTTCATGTTATTGTGTTATAGTGAGAGGGGGGGATTACAGCGGCATGTTGCCGTGTTTCTTGGCGGGACGCACCTCACGCTTGCTGAGCATGGTGCGGAGTGCCAGAGCAATCTTGGCGCGGGTTTCCTTGGGGTTGATAACCTCGGTCACCTGATCGCTGGCTGCTGCGGCGTAGGGGTTGTAGAAGGCCTCGGTGTACTCAGCCAGCAGTTCCTGACGGCGGGCTTCGCGGGCCGCGTCGTCCTCGATACCCTTAAGCTCGCGGCCATAGAGAATCGGTACGGCACCCTGTGCGCCCATGACGGCGATTTCGGCTGTCGGCCAGGCAAATACGGCGTCGGCACCCAAGCCCTTGCAGCACATGGCGATGTAGGCACCGCCGTAGGCCTTGCGCAGAATCATGGTAACCTTGGGCACAGTGGCCGAGGAGTAGGCGAAAATCATCTTGGCGCCGTGGCGAATGATGCCGCCACGCTCCTGCTGCTTGCCGGGCAGGAACCCGGGTACGTCTACCAAGTTGACTACGGGAATGTTGAAGGAGTCGCAGCAGCGGATGAAACGTGCAGCCTTGTCGGAGGCGTCGATATCCAGGCAACCGGCCTTCACGGCGGGCTGGTTGGCAATGATACCCACAACCACACCGCAGATGCGGGCGAAGCCCACTACCACGTTGCCGGCAAAGTTGGCGTGTACCTCGAGGAAGGAACCTTCGTCCACCAGACGGTTGATGACCTTCTTGATGTCGAGCGGGGTGTTGTTGCTCTCGGGAATGATGTCGTTCATGCCCTCGTCATCAGCGATATCGAGCGGGCAGGAGAGGTCGTGGGGCGGGTTCTGCGTGTTGTTGGAGGGCAGGTAGGTGAGCAGCTTCTTGGCAATCTCGATAGCCTCAGCATCACTGTTGGCCACGAAGTGGGCGTTGCCGCTCACGCTGGCGTGCACATCGGCACCACCGATTTCGTCCATTGTGCACTTCTCGTAAGTTACCTGTTCGATAACTTTGGGGCCGGTGATGTACATGCCGGCGGCACCGCCACGACGAATGATGATGAAGTCAGTCAGGGCGGGGGAGTATGCTGCACCGCCGGCACAGGGACCGAGAATGAGGGAAATCTGGGGTACTACGCCGCTGGCTGCTACGTTGTTGTAGAAGACGTTGGCGAAGCCGGTCAGGGATTCTACACCCTCCTGCAGACGTGCGCCGCCGGAGTCGTTAATCTGGATGATGGGCATGCCGCCCTTCATGGCGTACTGCTGGGCATCACAAATCTTCTGGGCGTGCATGTAGCCGAGTGAACCACCCTGAGCCAGGAAATCGGCGGATGCAGCGGCTACCGGGCGACCGTTCACCAGACCGAAGCCGGTCACGATACCATCGCCGGCAATCTCCTTGTTGAGCATGCCGAAGTTACTGCAGTGGTGCTTGGTGTGCATGCCGATTTCGGTGAAGGAACCGGCATCGAAAAGGCAGGCGATACGCTCGCGAGCCGTCCAGTCGCCTTTGGCGTGACGGGCCTCGTACTTCTCCTGCGAAGCGGCGTACTTTATTTTGTTTCTGCGGGCTTCAAGGTCTTCAAGTAATTTGGGATCTATAGCCATGTGTGTGGGGATTTGATAAGATTTCTAGGTTGACTGAGCATCGTGCACTGTTTCGCCTGTTTACAGCTCAGCACACGCAGCCATTCCACGCTGCCACATTCTACCATGCTCGGCACCTCATGAAAAGCAAATTCCGCGCCAAAATACCTTTTTTTTGCAAAAAGTTCGAGTGGGCTCTAAAAATGGGCGGATTTTATACCTGTACCGTGATGCGTGGAGTGATGATAGCGCGGTTGTATGTGCCGGGTGCCACATGGGTGCGAGGCCACACAATGCAGTCGTTGAGCTCGCAGCCGGCGGGCACAACGGCATCCTGCCCAATCATGCAGTCCTCGCCGATTTCTGCCAGAGCAGAGATGGTGGCAGTGGGGTGAATTCTCTTGCCGTAGGGCATGTCGAGAATAGCCTGCAGGTAGCCCTCGGGGGAGCCGATTTCGTACCAGTTGGC
>JAGBZE010000068.1 GCA_017628435.1 Akkermansia sp. | reverse complement strand
TGGTTGGTTTTTTCTGTGCAGTGGAGACAGCGCATAGCTGCCTTTCTGCAATATTCATCATAACCTGCTTTGTGATTTTTGCAAGATAATTCTGCTTCGAAACTCAAAAATTCTGCACAACTGTGCGGGATTCCGGAATCGCCCGAGGAATAAGTCACGCCTTCTAGTATGCCTTCTCATTATGCGGTAAAGTCAATTGTGAATTTGTAGGAATGCAGATTTTTTGGTCGTGTTCGTTAATTTTCGAGTAGGCTCAGATCGGTACCGTCCGGAATTTCAACCAGCTTGATGCGTCCGCTTGTGCCGTGAACGACTTCAATGGATGATTTAGTCGCCTTGAGAACCTTGGCCAGGAAGAGGACAATTTCCTTATTGGCCTTGCCTTCCACGGGCGGGGCTGCAATTTTGACCTTGAGTACGCGACCAACCTGGGGATAATCGTCTTCCCAGCCGAGGATTTCGTTTTTTCTGGCACCAGGGGTAACTTTGAGGGCGAGTTTCATGACTGGGAATCGAGAAGGGAAGCGAGAGCCGGGAGACGGTGGAGGGTTTTGCCGAGTCTGGCGGCATCTGCCTCCGTGGGAAGGTCGCGGTGGGTGTGAAGCCCTTCTGTAAGGAGGAAGGGAACCAGGATAACATGCCTGGCCTGCATACGGCTTAGCACGTTCTTTGCTTCGGGTGCCTGGTGGAAGTAGCCCAGCGCAACCTCGGTGCCGGGCAGCAGTTCTCTGAGCCTGCGGCAGAACAGGGCAGGCTCCGGCGGCGGCTCTGGCAGGCTGGAATCATGTGCAACTACCAGCACGCCTGCCTCCTTGCTCAGTAGTGGCTGTATGGTGCGTGCTGCGGTTTCTGCCAGCCAGGGAGAGGCACCCAGCACAGGCTGGAAGAACAGCTGTGGCTTGCGCGTGGCGGTGCTGTAGGCGCGTTCCAGTCCTTCCGCAAGCTTGCGTCCGCTGCTGGTGCCACTGAGCATGAACATGGGATACACCAGAACCGGGGCGCCGCTGGGCGGTAGGGTGCTGTTGTCCAGATTGCCCAGGTGGCAGCGGTATACCCGGCTTCCCGGCATGCGGATGCCGGGAGGATTCAGCTTCATGCCTGCTTCATTATAGCTGATGATGAGATAATTACGTTTCCATTTCCAATGGTAGCAGTACACCAGGATAATGAAGAGGATAACAGCGATCTGAGCCAGGGCGAAATGGAAATAGATAAGCCCGCGGAGATGGCTTTGCATCTCCGCGGGCAGGGAGTTATCATCCAGGCGTGCACCGCAATCCACGGAGCCCCACACAGCAGCTGCAAACACAGCAGCGCAGAGTAGAAGCAGGGAGTGGAACAGGCAGCGGTTCACGCTGGTCAGTTGCTGTATTTACACCCCTGCGGCATCGTCTGCTTCCTGGAGTTCCTTGCGGAGGTCGCCGCGGCTGTCGAAGTAGAGTACCACGGGGGAAGCGATGAAGATGGAGGAGTAGGTGCCGATGAAGATACCCATCAGCATGGTGATGGAGAAGTCCCACATGGAGGGGCCACCCAGGGCCAGCAGGGCGATGAGGGCCGCGATGGTGGAACCGGAGGTGAGCAGCGTGCGGGAAAGCGTAGTGTTGATAGCATCATTCATGATGTCAATCAGCTTCTCGCCAGGTTCGGCCATGCGCAGGTGCTCGCGGATGCGGTCGTAAATAACGATGGTGTCGTTAATGGAGTAACCGGCCACGGTGAGGAAGGCACCGATGTGGATGATACTCAGCTCTGTGCCCATGGCAATTACTACGATGATGATGGCCAGCACGTCGTGCAGGGTAGAGAAGAAAGCACCCACGGCGAAGGACCATTCGAAACGGATGGCCAGGTAGATGGTGATACCGAGCATGCCGGCAGCCAGCGCGATGAGAGCTGTCTTGAAGAAGGCGGAGCCGAGGGAGGCGCTCACTTCCTCAATAGAGGGAGCCTGCAGTTCGCTCACACCGGGCACGTTGGCGCGCAGCTCGGTGTCGATGCGCTGGGCTTCATCCTTGTTGGCGCAGCGGATCTTGATGCTGGTGTCGGTGGCAGAGGTGAACTGCTGGGTGGTGGCCTTCTTGGAGAGCTGCATGCTTTCCACGTAGTTTTCAAGCTGCTTGTATTCCAGCTTGGAGTCAGCGGGTACCACGTAGGTGGAGGTGGAACCGCCCATGAAGTCTACGCCCAAGGCGCTTTCGCCACGGCCGAACACGGCATAGGCAAGACCTGCCAGCAGCAGGAGGGAAGAGCCAATCATGGCGTGCTTGCGGTACTTCATGAAGTTGAAGGTCTTGCCCTGGAAGGGGGCGCGGGCAAACTCGAATTCCTTGAGCAGCCCCAGGTGTTCTGCCCAGAAGAAGAGTACGCGCGTTACCACTACAGCACCGATAAGGGATGTAATGATACCCACGCTGGTGGTTACGGCAAAGCCTTTAATTGAACCACTTGCAATCCAGAAAAGGATGACTGCGGTGATAAGGGAGGTGATGTTGGAGTCCCAGATGGCGGAGAATGCTTTCTCGTATGCCTGACGCAGGCAGACCAGGAAGGGGCGCCCTGCGGCGCGCTCCTCGCGCATGCGTTCGTAGATAAGCACGTTGGCGTCCACCGCCACACCCATGGTCAGCACGATACCGGCGATACCCGGCAGTGTGAGTACGAAGCCGAACAGGCTCATCAGACCCAGCAGGGCAATAGCGTTGAAGGTGAGACCTACCATGGCCACCATGCCGGCGCTGCGGTAGTACCAGTAGCAGAAGAGGAACACACCGAGCAGACCCACGGCACCGGCGATGCCGCTCTGCTCCAGTGCGCTCTGGCCCAGCTGGGCGGATACGTCCTTACGGCCTTCCACCTTCAGGTCGCTGGAGAGCGGGTTGGCCAGGGCCTTGGAGATATCCTCCGGTTCGCCTTTGCCATTCAGGCCGCTGATGTTGAAGTCTTTGTGGAGTACAGCCTGCACCACAGGTGCGCACTTGATCTGGTTGTTCAGCACCACGGCCAGGCGGTCGCGGCCAATCTGCATGCTGCCGGTCAGGCGGCCCATGCGGTCTGCACCGGTGCGGTTCAGCACCACGTCCACATACCCCTTGCGCACATAGTCAGGCTGGGCGCGGGATACTTCCTTACCGGTGATGTACACATCCTTCTGCATGGCGGCGTAGGGTTTCTGCAGCACCATGTATTCCACCACGGGGCGGCCATGCTTGTTTACCTCAGGCAGTCCGGTCTCCTCGTTGATGTGCGGGTAGGCAAGAATCATGTAGTCGTTCAGACCAAACTTGCTGGGAATGCGGGGCAGGGCGGGCTTGCGGGCCTTGGTGTTGCCGGCGGCCAGTTCTGCTTCATAGCTCTGCAGCTTCGTTTCGTAGGCTGCAATGGCTTCCTGGGTGTCTAAATCAGCAATAACCCGGTCGGTCTCGGGGTAAACTGCCAGAAGTTCCAGCTTGGCCATCTTGGTAAGCATCTTTACCATGGCATCCAGCTTCTCCTTATTCTTTTCAGGGTCGCTGTCCTGCTGGGGAATCTGGATAAGCACCTTGTTGCCGGAGTGCAGAATCTGCACTTCGCTGGTGCCGGTGGCATTCAGACGCTCGTTGAGGATATCGCAGGCCTGCTGCATGTCCTCCGGGGAGGGCGGGGCCATCTGGCCGTGGTCATCCAGCTTGGGCTGCACCTCGAGGGTGAGCTCCACGCCGCCGCGGATGTCGATACCGTAGTGCATGCCGTTGAGGAACAGGGAAAGCAGCGAGAAAGAGCACAGGCCAATGATGAAGAATGTGCCTGCGTTGCGCTTTACCTTGTCCTCCTCAGCCGCCAGGTACCAGAAAAACAGCACGATGAGCAGAATGCCCGTGATGAAATAGAATGCCGGTGTGTGAATGAGGCTCTGTAAGAACTGGAACATGATGCTAATAGGTGAACCGCACCATTCTGCCAGTTTTTTACGCCGCGTCAAGCTTGCAGGGCGTCATTTTCTACGCGTGCGCGTATGCAGGCGTGTTCTCTTGTTGCTCCGAAGTACTCTGGTTGACAATTCTGCATTCTGAACTCTGCATTCTGCATTTTCAATTATTCCCTTGCAATCAGCATACAGCGTGGTAGAATAACAGCATGTCGCTCATAACTTTGCTGCTGAGCATACTTACTACTGTAGCTCCACTTATCGGGATTTCGGCTCCGGTTCCGGAGCCGTCTGCTGTGGTGCTGCCTGCGCGTGAGCTGGTGCTGGAGCCCTGTGTGGACCGGGAACTGGATGCCCGTGAAGAGGAAAGGATGTTGGCAGCTATTCAATACCGCTGTGAGTGGGTGGGGTTGCGAGGTGTGCGGGTGCGCCGCGACGGGCGTCAGTTTGTAGTGCGGGTGGAGGGCGGACTTATCAAGAGCATGGAGGAATATACCGATACGCTGGATGAGCTGGAAAGCATTCTCAATGAGCGCACGGGCATGCAGCTGCTGCGGGTTCACCCGGATTCCGATACACTGGTGATGGATGGCGAGGTGCAGGAAATGCTGGTGGCGTATGAGACTGCAGTGGTGGCCCATGAGGAGTCCGGTGGTGATGGCTCTGCGCTTCCTGAGCTTCCGAAGTTGCCTCCCCATCTGCGTGTGCCGGATTACATGCTGGCAGAGCAGACTGTGGCTTCTTCAGAGGACGGCCATGTCCGTTATGAATACCTGGTTGTCCAGCGCCCTGAGGTGGCGGCAGAAGAGGAGATGCTGGTGACGGAACAGGATGTGGACCGCGCCTCATTGGATCCTCTGCGTCCCGGTATAGATTTTACTCTAACCCAACGTGGAGCCGATACCCTCACCCGGCTGACCCGCAGCATGAAGCTGGGGCAGGAGCGCCTGGCTATTCTGTTGGACGGTGTGGTGGTGAGTGCTCCTGTGGTACACGCCGAGCTAGGGGCTCAGTTCTTCATCACTGGGCTGAGTGCAGAGCAATGCCAGTCTGTGGCTGATGGCCTGGTGATGCCGCTGCCGGTAAAGGTACGCATTGTTTCCCGTCGCAGCGCGGAATAAATTTCCAGGTGGAAGCATATTCCACCTGTTCGTCTGTTCTTGGCATCACCGGATATTATGTGTACAACGTCGGCATGGGATTTACAACTGCCGCAACTATTCTGACCACTGCCGCCACGGTGGCGGGAAAGGCTATGGATGCCTCTGCCGAGCGCAAACAGGCCCGCGAATTCAACGCTGCTGCCGAGGAACGTCGGCGCCTGGCCGAAAATCAGGCCGGTGCCATTACTCGCACCGCCATGGAAAATAACCGGCGCGAGCAGCGCAATGCGCAATCTGCTATGGCTTCAGCCCGTGCAGATGCTGCCGCTTCCGGCCTTTCCGGCTCCGGAACCGCCGCTGTGCGCGATCTCGACCTCGCTACCCGCCTGGAGGACGATATCAACAATCGCACCAATGCTGCCCTCCAGGAGGCCAATACCGCCCGCAGTCAGGGTGCTTATGATGCCAATGACCTGCGGATGCAAGCCAGCCAGGCACGCCTGCGCAGCAAGGGGGCCTGGCTGGGGGCGGCTGGTGGATTATTCCGTGGCCTCAGCTCAGTGGATTGGAACTCCTCCCAGTGAGGCAGTTCAGGTAGTAATGCAGCGCAAGCTTGAGCACCGAGGTGCGGTCAATCTCACGCTGCCGGGCAAATTCCTCCAGTCGCTTGAAAAGCGCCTCCGGGCATCGGAAGGTAATCATATGAAGAGTGGGCATGCTTCTCAGTATGCCCGCTCTTAAACCTGTTTGCAAGTAGTGTTATATGCGCGACACCTAACGTCTTTTTCTTTGTTTACTCCGGTTTCACTGAAATCCACGTGCGGGTGGTGGAGGGATTCAGCGCGGAGGCAATGAAGCGGTTCATGCTATCGGGTGTGACGGCGCGGAGGAGGTCGGGCACGCGGTCATCGTAATCGGCACCGAGACCGAGGAGGGTGTTCACCGCCATGCCGGAGCAGCGCTTGCCGCAGCTCTGCAGGGCGAGTGCCCGGGCAGTCAGTGCGGTGGAGCGGGCGCGTTCCAGCGCATCGGCCGGCATGCCCTCGGTGGCCAGGCGGTTGAGGGTATCTTCCAGCACGGTGCGGGCTTCGGCCAGTTGTTCCGGTGCAGTGCCCAGGTAGAAATACAGGCAGCCGGCATCCACCCCGAGCAGGGATGAAGCTGCGGCGTAGTAGGCAAGCCCGCGTTTCTCGCGGATTTCATCGAAGAGCGGGCCGGACATGTCGCGGCACCATTCCTCGAAGAGCAGCTGGGCGGGTGCGGTGTCGGAAAGTGCGTTGGATGCAGGTACGGCCAGTGCCAGCACAGCCTGTTCCTTGTCCAGAATTTCCACGGCATCTGCAGGCATCTGGGCGGGGGTGGCGGTGCGCACGGCGGGCATGCCGGAGGGCATGCTTCCGAAGAGTTTTTCTGCCTGCTCCAGCACCGCTGCAGGATTGATATCACCTGCCACGGCTAGCACGGCATTCTGCGCGCAGACCAGGCGGGCATGCTGCGCCAGCAGAGCTTCGCGGGTGAGGCTCCGCACGCTTTCCACATAGCCATCGCGGTGGTTGCCGTAGGAAACCGGGCCGAAGCACAGGCGTCGCAGCTTGCGGAAAGCGAGGGCGGCGGGGTCTTCTTCGGCATCCATGATGTCGGCAATCATGGCGTGCTTCTCGTTCTCCACTGTTTCTGCGGGTAGGGCAGGGTGCAGTGTGGCATCTGCCAGCAGCTCGAGCAGGGCGGGCAGGTCATCTGCCAGGCCGCGGATGGAGAGGTTGAAGGTGTTGTTTCCGGCGGCGCTGGAGATGGCACCGCCCAGGTTTTCTACCTCGTTGGCCATTTGCTCGGCGCTGCGGGTGGTGGTGCCCTTCAGCATGCACTCGGTGAGCAGGGAATTGATGCCGGCATTTTCGGCGGTTTCTGTCTGGCTGCCGGCACCGAACACGATTTCGGCGTAGGCCATGGGCACGCGCTTATCCACGCGGGTGACTACGCGCAGCCCATTGGGCAGAGTATACACCACCGGGGCGTTGTTGTCGGCCGTGGCTGCGGTGGTATTATCTATGGCATTGCTGCCGGTGGGATCCACGCTTACCTCCACCAGGCGGTCGGGGGTGAAGTAGGTGGAGGCGGCGCGTGCCAGGTCATCATTGGTCACCTGCTCCAGAGCGGCGTCCCATTCCTCCATGCTGTGCGGGTTGCGGTTCAGATGCCAGGACATGCCCAGCACATTGGCCACGCCCTGCACGGTGGAAAGCCCGCGCAGGCGGCCGGTGAGCATCATGCGGCGGGAGCGCCGGCGGGCTTCATCGAACTCGGCCTGCGGCAGGGTGCTCATGAACTCCAGCACGGCATCGCGCAGAGTGTCGCGCTTGTCTCGGTCTACATCGAACTCCAGCACCAGGGCTCCTTCGCCGGTGCGGTCCGGCACCGGCATGACGGATACATCATGCGCCAGCCCCAGTTCATCGTGGAACTTCTTGTATAGCCAGGCCGAGCGTCCATCGCCCAGAATGGAGCCGAGCATGGAAATGGCGGCGGCATCCGGGTGGTTGGAGGACGGTGTGCGCCAGGCCAGCATGAGGGTGCTGGTGGGCTGGGCAAACTCGCAGCGGTGGGTGCGCGGCCCCCACTGTCGAGGCTCGGCGGCGGGTGTGGCCGGCTTGGCCGGGCGGGCAGGCACGCTGCCGAACTCTGCTTCCACGGCGTCGAAAAGCTCCTTCGGGTCCACATCGCCCGCTACGCACAGGAACATGTTGCCCGGCACATAGCGGTCGCGGTGGTAAGCCACCATATCCTCATAGCTCAGGGCATCGAACCCGCTGCGGGTGCCTATGACCGGCTGGCGGCGCGGGGCCACCTTGAACAGTGTGCGGATGAGAGCATGGTAGGCGGTGTCCTGCGGGTCATCGTTGTACATGCCCATTTCGCGGCGGATGACGTCGCGCTCGCGTTCCCATTCATCGCGGGGGAAAGCGGGGTGCAGGGTGAGCTGGCAGAGCAGGTGCAGGAACTCGCGCCAGTGTTCGGCGGGGCCATCAATATAAAACACGGTGCGGTCAGTGCTGGTGTAGGCATTCCACATGCCGCCCAGCTCGGGCACACGCTCATTCAGTTGCCGGGCACTCAGTTCCTCGGTTCCCTTGAACACCATATGCTCCAGCAGGTGCGAGAGCCCGGCTCCCAGGTGCTCGCCCTCGTGAATGGAGCCGGTCTCAATCCAGACCTGGAGCGAAACCAGCGGAAACGCTTTCTGCGGAGCCACTACTGTGGTGAATCCATTGGAACAAACGTGAACCTCGTGCTGCATGAAATGCAGTATCGCACACCGCGCGCACCGGCGCAAGCGAAAATCTAATCAGCATTTTGCAGAAATTCCCTTACTATTCACTATTCATGATTCACTATTCACTTCAACTGTGCTAGAATCTCCCTGTTCCCACTATGTTTGACCTCGTTCTCAATTCATTTTTTGCCTCCATTCCGGTTTTTATCTTCTTTGGAATCGGTTTCTGGCTGCGGTATAAGAAAGCCATTGCCCCGGAGCATGACAGCGTGATTCTGCAGCTGGCCATGGATGTGGGTTACCCCTGCCTGATTTTCCACAGCATCATGAAATACATGGTGGTGGAGGCGAATCCCGTGATGAGTACCTTCGGGTTCTCGCTGCAGGGGATTCTCTGCGGTTTTCTGGAGCTGCTGGTCGGCGTGCTGGCGGCCTATGCCGTGGCCTGGGTGCTGCGCCTGAAGATTGGCACAGGGCTTCGCACCTTCACGCTTACGGCAGGCGTGCAGAACTATGTGTTCTTTGTGGTGCCCATCATTCAGATGCTTTTTTCAGCCCCCGGTGACCCCACGCTGGGTGTGCTTTTCATTCACAACATGGGCTGTGAAATCTTCATCTGGAGCCTGGGGGTTATTCTCATGTGCGGCGGGGTGAAGGATTTGCGCATCGGCATGCTGCTGCGTGGGCCGCTGCTGGCTGTGGTTGTTTCGCTCATCATTGCCTGGGTGGGGCTGGGTGAGTATGTGGCGTTGCCGCCCATCATGAAGGCGGCAGAGATGATAGGTGCGGTGTCTACGCCCATCTGCCTGATTATCTTCGGTTGCTCGCTCTACGACCTGACCCGCAATTTCGTGTGGCAGCCGCGCATGCTGGCGGCGGGTGTCATCACGCGCCTCCTGATTGCGCCGGCGCTCATTCTGCTGCTGGCCTGGGTGCTGCCGGTGGATCCGCTGCTCAAGCGCATCATGGTGATTCAGAGCGCCATTCCCAGCGCGGTGATTCCGGTGATTCTGGCCAAGCGTTTTGGAGGCCGCCCGGATGTAGGAGCCCAGGTGCTGCTGGCCACTACGCTGTGCTCCTTTGTGACGCTGCCGTTCTGGCTGGCCATGGGCAGCAAATATGTGGTGCCGCTGCTCAGCACTGCACCGTGAGTGAATGCAGATTTCAGAACGCAGAATGCAGAATAATAAGTTCGTGTGCGGCGTTTGCCGCACCAGTAGACAGAATCACCTGAGATTTCTCAGGTGATTTTCCTTTTCTCGCGCAGCCGGAAGGCTGCGCACTAACCGGTGATTCTGCATTCTGAATTCTGCGTTCTATGTTACCGCAGCATCAATCGGTCCCTGTCCAGCCCTGTAAGCATTTCCAGCCGGGAAATGAGGTGGCGGATAACGGCCACCAGGGTGATCAGCAGGGGAACGCCGATGACCAGGTAGCCCCACCAGGTCATGCGGCCTACGGCGTAGTTATACTCCAGCGCCTGCTGGGCGGCGGGCTGGTCGAGCACGGGCAGCAGGAAGCAGAGGGAAAGAATGAAATTGCCCAGGGCCGAAACCACCAGCGAGAGCCCGAGGAACAGGCTGGAGCGCCAGAGCAGGGCATCGTAGGCAGCCTGCTGATTGTTTTCTGCAACCTGCTTTTCAATGGTGCGGATATCGAAGAGTGAATCGGAGTACAGCAGCACGCGCAGCAGGGAGTCCTGGCGCTTTGCTGTGACCATGACTGCCCCGCAGAGCAGCAGGGGAATGGCGGCCTCCTTGGCGGCATACCACCACGGGGTGTCCGGGCGAATGGCTTCGCCGCCGCCGGTGTTGGCATAAATGGTGACCACGCCGGTGAGAATCGTACCCAGCAGTCCGAAAAGCGTGAGCGGCTCCACCTTGCGACTCTGCGCAAAGGTCCACGCGCCGAAGCCCAGTGGCAACGCCAGTGCCACGCACATGGCTGCCGTGGTGCCCAGCTGCCAGAACTCCGGACCGGAGACCGAGCAGTGGTCCAGCACCATGACGGGTGCCAGCACGCTCAGCAGGATATTAAGCAGACTCTGCGTTCCTTTGTCCATTACTTCATGGAGGCAATGGCGGCGGCCATATCGGGAGCCTTGAAGGTGGAAGAACCGGCTACGAGGCAATCGGCACCGGCCTCAGCGCAGAGCGGGGCCTGGGTGGCACCGATGCCGCCATCCATCTGGATGATGAAGTTGAGCCCCTGTTCCTTGCGGGCGGCATCCAGCACGCGCACCTTATCCAGCACTTCGCCCATGAAGCTCTGGCCGCCGAAACCCGGCACCACGCTCATGACCAGCACCATATCCAGCTCACCAACGTAGGGCAGCACCTTCTCCACCGGGGTGGCGGGGTTCACGGCAAGGCCGGCGTGAATACCCGCAGCGCGGATGGCTGCCAGGGTGGCATGCAGATCTACAGCGCCTTCGCGCTCCACATGGATGGTAATCATGTTCATGCCTGCTTTCACGAAGCGGGGCAGGTAGTGGTCCGGGGCGTCAATCATGAGGTGCGCGTCCAGATACGCATCTGCCGGCACGGCGGAGCGGATGGCCGCGCAGATATCCGGGCCAAAGGAAATGTTGTCTACAAAGGAACCGTCCATCACATCCAGGTGCAGCCAGTCGGCCCCGGCTTCGAGGGCGCGGTTGGCTTCTTCACCGATGCGGCGGAAATCACAGGCAAGCATGGAAGGGGCAATCAGCATGCCCCTATATTAGTGCCTCGATGTTGATATTGCAAGGATAATCGCTCCCGAAGAGCCGGATAAAAGGAAACCGGGGATGCGGCTGCATCCCCGGTAAGTCAATGTAGGTGAAACAGAGTCAGAAATCAGTCCTCGTACTCAACCAGCTCCAGCTTGGGGGCGTTGATGAGTTTCATGACATCCTTGCCGGGCTCGGTGGGGGCAGATTTC
>JAGBZE010000067.1 GCA_017628435.1 Akkermansia sp. | reverse complement strand
GGGCGGCGGCGCTTCTCACCACGGGTGGCAGGATTACCACCCTGGTTGTTGCGTCCTTTGGCCACGCGCACGTTCTCCTTGGGTTTGCGCTTATTCTGGTGTTTGCTATCCTTTTCGCTCTGGGCGGGGTCTTTCTTCTTGCCGAAACCGAAGAAACCGAGAATGCGCTGCAGCAGCGAGGGCTTGGGAGCCGGAGTCTCCTGGGCGCGCGGCATACGGCGGCGGTAGGGACGGCCCTTGTTGTTACGGCGACGGCGGGCTCCCTGCCCCTGTCTGCCTTGAGTATAATGTTCAGCCATATAGGTTATTGAATCGAATTGAGTAACACGAGCTCATGGCCGGCTCTGCCTGTACATACCCGGCGGCCAGGGCAACATGAGCATTGTTCTATAGATACAGTGTATCCATTTCTATCTTACTTATACGCAACACCCTTAGCAAGCCCAAATCGCGCCAGCGAAGCATTTTGTGGGTGCGAAGCACAAGGTGGGAGGCGTGAAGGCACAAGGTTCTCACTGTTTCTTCACCTCGATATTGCCCCAGGTGCTGCGGTGGTCCTTATCGTTCTTGAACACGAACTCGAGCACCGGCTTGCGCACCGCTCGCTTCACCTGAAGGTTGAATACCTGGGTACGCTGTGAGTAGTTCACCATGCGTTCCACGGTATCGGCAGCCACGCATTTTCCGCCATCCAGCAAGCGCACAGAAGCCACATGCAGCGCATCTCGCCCGGTCACTATGTAGAAAGACACAGCATAGTTACCTGCTTCCTTGATGGGTATATCCCCTCTCATACGCACCGGGTCAGTGCTGCCGGGCAGAAGCTCAGGGCTCCAGCCCTGACCATAGCGGAACTCCTTAATCCAATCGCGAATCACGATGGGAGCAGCAAGGCCCAGGGTGGACTCCGGATCAAGCTTCTGCATGGCAGTGGCGTACTTGCGGATGAGATCGCCGCCGGCCATCATGCCGATGCTGCGGCGCAGGTGCCCCAGGGCAGCGGCGCAGGCATTCTGCTTCTGCCACGGGGTGAGCATCTTGTTCTCCAGCGCGGCATCCACGCGCTTCAGGTAATCCGCCATCGATTCATCCTTGCCCGGCCAGCAGGAGAAATTAAGAGCCGCCATGCAGCCGGATTCATCATTGGGGTCAGCGTTGCGGATAGCATTGCGCAGGCCGCCGGGCCACTCCAGCTTTGCCACTCGGGCAGAATCCAGCAGGAAGCGCGCTTTCTCTACGCCGGAGGAGCTGCTGTTAGCCTTGGCCAGGAGCTCATCCTGCTTGCGTTTCAGCTCCATGCGCTCGCGCACGGTGGCTGCCACCTGTTCCTCAGTGCGATCCATCAGCTCCTCGCCATACACCGTTGTGTATTGCCGGCCATTTTTCTCATAGAACACAAGAGCCGGATACGAGATGCGCCCCATGCTGCCCGGATAGCCCAGCGGCCCCATGATAGCCTTGGCTGCTGCACGCTGCTTCTCACTGCCGGACTGGTAAATGGGGGCCAGGAGCAGCACGGCATCGCCGGCAGCCTGCTGCACCAGCTTGCTGTCATAGAGCCTGCGACACAGCTTCTTACCGGAACCATCCCAGTCGCCGGGATAAATGAACACGATATAACCGCTCTGCCCCACCTTAGCCTGGGCAGCGGCATGATTCTCCGCCAGGTGTGCAGCAGACAGCGGGAGCGTGAACAGAGCGCACAAGGCGCAGAGAGGAATCAGAAGAGATTTTTTCATAGTGTCAGAACAGGTTACGGGGCTACGCATCAGGCAGCGGGCTTGCCATACACAAAAATGCCATGTGCATGGAAGAACTCAGGGCCACCGCGGCGCAGCACGCGGAGGTAGAGAGCCTTGGGATTCTGCTGCTGCAGGTCGAAACGGTTAATGTAGAGCCCAGTATCGGGGATAGGCTCGCCCACGTCGTGCCAATCATCATCATTGCCCGTGTCAGACACCTGAATCTGCATGGGGCGGAAGCGGTGTATCAGCTCCCATTGGTTCGTGCCGGCAAAGACCACACCCGAAATGTACGCGTGGCGGGGAAGTTTCACTGCAATCCATGCATTCGTATCCTTGCCGGTGTGAATCCTGCCCCCCTTCTTCGTCAGCAGTCCCGGGTGCGTATGCGGGGCGTCCCAATCGGAAGTAGAGCTGGCAAACACCATGCCACCCTCAGACACCAGCTTGCCGGGGAAAGGATGAAAATCCGGCACGTCGTGGTCGCCCCTCTTTGCCTTATCCGGAATCATCTTTGCAATGGAGTGGTAGGTGCTGGCATCGCGGGAGCGTTCAGCAGTAAGCAGAATGCGACCCAGCAGGCGGTGTCGCTGTTCATCCGTCATCTTTGAGCCGGAGCTCAAAGCCTCTGTCATGGCCTTCATGAGCTTCTTATCGCCATCTGCCCCCAGCTTGCCTGCCACCGAATTTCCCCAGCCCATAATCGGGCCGGAATAGGCATCGTGCGCAGCGGCGGCGGCCAGCACATCGCGGAAACAAGCATAGGCGGCACCCTCAGCATCTCCCTGGGAGGCCTTCTGGCAGTAATCCAGCTGCTGGTTGGCCAGCTTCTCGATATACCAGCGGTCCGGGCCCATGTTTGCAGCGTGTTTCCAGAAGGTGGTGAAACAGGCACGCAGCTTATCCGGCGGCATGCCGCACTGGCTCATCGGGCCATACACAACCTGCTTCAACAGCTCGCCAGCCTGCTCAGCATACCTGGAAGCCACCCCCTTGCAGAGCAGCTCGTTGATTTTCTCCCACGCGGCTGCATCTTTCGCCTTGTTGCGGGAGAGGAAAGCAGCATATTCCCGCCACAACGGGTAATTCAGCGGCTGCGCCTTGGCTGCCAGAGCAAAACAACGCAGCGCCTTGTCAGCCTTACCACATTCCTCATAGGCATGTGCCATAATACGGAAAGCATTGGAGAGGCGCTTGTCCTCCGCATTCTTCTCATCATTCAGCTCCGTGGTCAGATGCAAGGCGCTGTAGGTCCAGTTGGAATCCCACGGAATCCAGTGCAGGCCTCGCTCCCAGGAAAGGGAGTAGGCAGGAGTCCAGCGGCCATCCACATTCACAATGTAGGCGCAGTGGCCGGGTTCACCAGCCGTGAGAGCCGGCACACCATTGGCGCAGGCTGCCGCCGCACCAAAGTGGGACAGACCGCCACACACGCCACCCACATACTGGGTGAAGGCAAAATGGTTATCATCATACACACCGTAGAAGGGGGCTGCATACCAGCCGGTCTGCACGGAGTCGCCGAACATGTTGTCGGCAATATAACCACAGCGCCAGCAGCAGTCGGGGTACTGGTTGGCCGGCAGGTGCACATGGCGCAGGGCCCATTCAAAGGCCTTCACCGTACCGGAGGAATGCTGGTTCTTCCAGCCGCACACAATGCGGCGCTGCCAGAAGGGAATGCTGTCAAACACCGTGTTGAGGCGGTCCGCGCGCCAGTTGCGCACAAAGTAATCCGTGCGGGCATCGGCATCCATCATACTCCAGTCATAGCGGGCATACTCCAGAGCCGTGGCCGTGGCGGTTTCACGCGCAATGCGCTGCTTGAGCAGCTTCTTATCCTTCGCAGCGGCGCTGGCAATGATACCCATCACGCGGCCGGGTTTGCTCAGCTCACCGGAAAACGCAATATGCTCCAGCCACTCGTTATCTCCACAAATCCGCTTTACCACCTTGGCGGAGCCTGCATCCTTCACCACATCGGCAATACTTACCGGGCGGCGCAGCTCATCCTTGAGTTCCTTGAGGTCGGCCTCGGCACGCCCCAGAAGGAAACGCGCCTGGTCTGCCTCAGAGCCTTTCAGATTCTCGGCATTCTTCCTGTGGTTGGCACACTGCTGCTCTTTTTCCTGAACCCAGCGCTTCACCTGTTCGCGATAACGGTTATAGGCATCGCCGGAGTTACTCTCAACCCAGGCCAGATGTCGATTCAGCAGAAGATTCAGGTTAGCCTCATTGGCCAGAAATTCCTTCATCTTCCTGGTACTGAGCCCGGGCATCGTCTCCACCAGTTTCTCTGCCAGTTTCTTGCGCAGTCGGGCAGGATTCTGCCATTCGTCATTTTCAATCTGAACCGCCGCCGGTGCAGCAGCCTGCGCAACCGCCGGCAACTCGCTACCCCCCAGCACCGCAGCAAGAATACAAACTCTAAGGATATTTGCCCGCTTCATTGTTAGAAATTTCGCGTGATATTCTAACATGATTTTCGACAAGCTCCAGCAAAAAAGCCCCGGCTCCACAAAAAACACACGCCTGACGCACCATATTCAGGATTCTGGATTATTGACCATGGAGGCATAACCATGCTTCCGGGTACAGAGCTCACTGCAGCTGCATGCAAGAATCACCTGAGTTTTCTCAGGTGATTCCTGTTATGTCCGGGTGATTTTATTTCTGCTCGGGTTGCACCTTCCAGCCGCCGCCCAGGGCTGTGCAGAGCTGGGCAAGCTTAATGCGGATATTCTGGCGGGTGGAGATGATATTCAGCTCAGAGGAAAGCCAGGCGCGTTCTGCCGCAGCCACGCTCAGGAAATCGGCCATACCTTCATGGTGCAGACGCAGGGAAAGCTCGGCGGATTCCTTATTGGCCGCGCAGGAGGCTTCATACTGCGGCAGCTGGGTGGTCAGTCTGGCGTAGTCAATAAGGCAGTTTTCTACCTCAGCAAAGGCGGCCAGCACGGTCTTACGGTAGCTCTGCATGCCGCTGAGCTGATTCAGTTCGGCCTGCGTCACAGACTCATTGAGCGCCGTGCGGTTCAGCAGAGTATAACTGGCTGAGGCCCCCAGATTCCACGCAGTGCTCTGCCAGAACTGAGAGAAATCTGTACCGGCTCCACCGGAGGCGCTGCCCGTGAGGGAGAGGCGGGGGAAGAGATTAGCCACGCTCACGCCAATGCGGGCCGTGGCAGCATGCAGCTCATGCTCTGCGCGGACAATATCCGGGCGGCGGCGCAGCAGCTCACTGGGCAGCCCGGTAGGCACACCGGGCACCAGATTATAAACGCTCTGCGGCGGCAGCTTCAGGGCCACGTTATCAACGGTGGTGCCCAGCAGGGTAGCCAGGGTAATTTCACAGCTGCGGATATTGGCCTCCTGCGCCGGAATCTGGGCGCGGGTGGAAGCAATCGTTGCGCGGGATTCAGACAAAGCCAGCGTGCTTTCCATGCCATTGGCATGGCGTTCCTGAGTCACCTTGTAGGTGCGTTCCTGATACGCCAGCTGTTCCTTGGCAATACGAAGGCTCTCCTTGGCCGAAATCCACTGGAAGTAAGCAGATGCTATGCTGGAAGCCAGTGCCGTGCGGGTGGCGGCGGCTGCTGCCTGGGTGGAGCCCAGGGCTGCTGCGGCGGCCTCCACCTCGCGGCGGGTGCCACCCCATATATCCGGAGTCCAGGAGGCAGAAAGCGCACTACTCCAGCTGCCGTGGGAGGTGGAAGTCGTAAAATCGCCCCGGTTGGTACCGCCGAAGCTCAGGCCCAGGCTCGGGAAAAGTCCGCTTTCCGTAGAGCGCAGGGCAGATTCAGCCTTGGCAATGGCCAGCGCGGCACTCACCATATCCGGATTAGCGGCAAAACCGCTCTCAATCAGGCGGGTGAGCTGCGGGTCGCGGAAGCAGTGCCACCATTCCTCCAGCGTTTCACTTTCAGTGCCAGGCGGCAGGGCATTCACCCAGGTGGCGGGCAGTTCGGGAGCTGTGGCACCCATGAAATCCGGCCCCATCATGCAGGAGCTGAGCAGAAAACCGGCAAAGGTAAGAGGTAAGATACGTTTCATCTTGAAAAAAAGTCGTTAAAATTATTCGTGACGCAGAGCATCAATAGGATCCAGGCGGGAGCCCTTCCAGGCCGGGTACCAGCCGAACACAATGCCAATGACCGCCGCAACCGTGACAGAAAGTACCATGGCAGGCACCGATACGGATACCGGCCAGCCCATCTGCATGCTCACTATATAGGAGGCAATGCGCCCCACAGCAATACCGATGAAGCCGCCGATAGTGCAAAGCAGCACGGCTTCCAGCAGGAACTGCCACATGATATCACGCGGACGGGCCCCCACTGCCATGCGCAGACCGATTTCTCGGGTACGCTCAGTCACAGATACCATCATGATGTTCATGATACCCACGCCGCCCACAACCAGCGAAATCATAGCCACGGAAATCAGCAGACTGCTGATGGTGGAGGTGGTATCCGTCATCATCTTGACGAACTGGGAGCGGTCACGCAGGGTGAAGTCATCCAGCACGCCGGGTTCCAGCTCATGCTGGCGGCGCAGCACGGGGGTCATGGCATCCATGGCAGAGCTGGGGTCCTTGCCATCCGCCACCTGCACGGCTATGGAATCCACCGTGCGCGTGCGCAGCGGGTGCGGGGCATTCGTATACGGCTGCAAGTCACAACCGGGGTAGAAATTCACACCGGAGGTGGGGAAAGTGCTGGTGGAAGACACCGACAGGCCGCTGTTGGCAGCACCACCCTTCATGATGGTGGCTGTGCCGCTGGAGCCCATCAGGCGCGTGCGGATACTGGTCCAGGGCAGAATAATGCAGTCGTCCTGGTCATTACCCATGCCGTCGGCCCCCTTGGTATCGAGCACGCCGATAATGGTGAACACCACATCCTTGATGCGGATATCCTGGCCTATAGGCTCAGTATCGGCATAGAGTTCCTTGGCAATGGTGTTGCCGATAAGGCACACGCGGGAAGCTTCCTCCACCTGCTTATCGGTAAAGGAGCGGCCGCGGGCCACCTTCCAGCCTTCGATGGAAAGATAATGCTCATTACCGCCCATAATGGAACGGGGACTCCAGTTCAGGTTGCCCACGATAACCTGCCCACTGGCACGCACCACGGGGGAAG
The DNA here is from genome assembly GCA_017628435.1 of Akkermansia sp. Classification (GTDB taxonomy): domain Bacteria; phylum Verrucomicrobiota; class Verrucomicrobiia; order Verrucomicrobiales; family Akkermansiaceae; genus Akkermansia. The sequence continues at coordinate 4,977 of JAGBZE010000067.1, read as the reverse complement.
CAGCCTTCACAAACTCCGGGCAGTCTTTCATGAGGGCTGTGGCATCGGTGGCGTAAAGCGAGGCGCGGCCCCCCATGCCGGAACTGACGCCGGCAGTACTTACAGAGGCACCGGAAACGGTGACCACGTTCGTGCCCATAGAGGAGAATTTGTCGGCAACCTGCTTCTTGGATCCCTCGCCAATCTCCATAATAGCCACCACGGCGGCAATACCGATCACGATACCGAGCACCGTGAGAGCGGCACGCATCGGATTGCGCACCAGGGCTTTAAGGCATGTTAAAAATAAGGTATTGAACTTCATTTCTGGAGTGTGGCTGAGAGTTCATCCGATACGCCGTCGAGGATAAGGCCGTCGCACATGTTGATGGCGCGGTCCGTGAATGCGGCGGTCTTGGGGTCGTGGGTCACGATGATGACGGTGATGCCCTGCGTGCGGTTCAGCTCGCGGAACATGTTCATCACTTCCACGGAAGTGGTGGAATCCAGGTTACCCGTCGGCTCGTCGGCCAGCAGAATGCCGGGATTATTGATGAGCGAGCGGGCAATGGCCACGCGCTGCTGCTGACCACCGGAAAGCTGGGCCGGGGTGTGGTGCATGCGCTCCGTAAGGCCCACCAGCTCGATGAGCTCCAGCGCACGCTTGCGTATTTCGGCCGTGCTCTTGGCAGGGTGGTAATAATAGGCCGGCATCATCACGTTCTCCAGTGCAGAGGTACGGGCCAGCAGGTTGAAATTCTGGAACACGAAGCCGATGCGCTTGTTGCGCAGCAGAGCACGCTCGTTAGCATTCAGGCCGGCCACGTTGTGGCCGTCAATCCAGAACTCACCGCCGCTCGGGTGATCCAGGCATCCCAGAATATTCATGAGGGTGGATTTGCCGGAGCCGGAGGCACCCGTAAGGGAGACAAACTCGCCGTCCTCAATGCGCAGGGAAATCCCCTTGAGCACAGGCAGGTCAATCTCACCCAGGTGGTACACCTTGGTTATGTTTTTCAGCTCAATCATGGGTGTGAATTGAGATTGAAAGCTTACATGGGAGGACCGGGACGGTCACCACCCTTAGGAGCCTGACCGGGCTTGGCATCCACGCCACCGGTGCCGCGCTGGCGGCGCTTCGGGCCGTTCATGCCGAAGAGTCCCTTCTGACCGCCGGGAGCACCGGCCTTCATATCACCACGAATCACGCTGATACCGGTCACCAGTTCATCACCGGGCTTCAGCTCCTCGCCCTCCGGCAGGGTCACGATGGTACGGGTGCCATCAGAATCCCCCTTGATAACGCGCACCGGGGCCACTGTCTTGTCGTCCACCTTGCGCCACACCATGGTGGGGCGCTCAGGGCGCTCGCCGGCCGCCGCCTCATCACGAGACGGTCTCGGGCCGCGCTGGAAAGTACCCTCAGCAACCTGGTCGGGGTTGGGGCGGAAATCGAACGCAGCATCCGGCACCAGCAGCGCATTCTTCACTTCCTTCACAATGAAGTTGGCATTGGCGCTCATGTAGGGCAGCAGCTTGCGATCCGGGTTCTCGATATCCACCTCCACAATGTAGGTCACCACGTTGGAGCTCATGGTAGCATTCGGGCGAATCTTGTTCACCGTACCGGTAAAATTCTCATTCGGCAGGGCATCCACCGTGTAGCGAACCTCCTGGCCGGGCTTCACCTTGGCAATATCGGCCTCATTCACGCTGGCCCAGATCTGCATCTTGCTCAGGTCACGGGCCACCAGGAAAAGCGTCGTGGCGTTCATGCTGCTCACCACCGTCTGGCCCACGTTCACCTGGCGCACCACAATCGTGCCGTCCACCGGAGTGGAAATGCGGGTGTAGTCGCGGTTGCGCATCTCGCTCTCCAGCTGTGCCTCGGCACTCTGCAGCTGGGCCAGCGCGCTGGCCTGCTGGGCTTCTGCCGTCTGAAGCTGAGCTGTAGCGCTCTCCAGATTAGCAGCAGCAATCTCCGCAGCATTCACATACTGGTCATACTGCATCTGAGAGAGAGCATCACCCACGCCCAGGTTCCTGGCACGGGTAAGGTCGCGGTCGGCCTTACTCTTGTTGGCCGTAGCCTGGGAAATGGAAGCCTTGGCCTGAGCTACGGAGGCATCGGAAGAAAGTATCTGAGCCTGGGCCTGAGCCACCTGAGCCTCTGCACGCTTGATATTCAGCTCCACGATGGTGTCGTCAATGCGGGCGAGCAGCTGACCGGCCTTCACCTCGCTGCCGTAGTCCACAGGGCGGCCATCCACATCCACGCCGAACTCCTTGATTTCACCCGTCACCTGGGCACCTACGTCCACCAGCTCCTGGGGCTCCAGCGTACCAGTGGCCTGCACCTTGCTCACAAAATCCTCCTGCACCACGGAAACAGTGTTGAACTGAGTCTGCGCTGCTGCAGTGTCACCGGAGAAATACCAGTACCCTGCCCCACCGGCACAGATCAGGGCTGCACCACCCCATTTAAAAATCGCTTTCACGGCTGTTATATTACTATTTCCTGTCATCACATGTCAAGCTGCCTTCAAAAAAACAGCTCTCCTACCATGAGGTGGAACGGATTAGTCACCACCCTTTCTACAAAAAATCCAAGGCAGTTATTAAAAATTCTGTAATTACTGCCTTATGGGTGATTTCAGCATCGGCTAACAACTTTAGCCATTGTCTGGCGCTTACCGGAATCGGAATAAAATCAGTTGCGCGAACGGCCGTCATCCCAGCCGGTCTGTGAGTGGCGTTTCTCGGCCTCGCGCTGACGGATCTCCTCCTCGGCAGCACGCCGGGCTGCAGCAGCAGCAGCGGCCTCTGCCTCAGGGTCAACAGGTTCAGCCACTTCTTCCTCTACCTCCAGACCTTCCGGCACGTTGGCCCTGCGGGTGGGGCCGGCCAGCTCTTCCACCATGCTGGGCTTGATGCTCTCGAAAAAGCTCTTCACGACCATGGCAGCCATATGACCACCGGAAATACGCTGGTGAGGCTTACCTTCATAGAGGGCCACATAGGCATAGCGCGGATTATCTGCCGGCATGAAACCGGTAAACCATGCCAAGCGGCAATCCTGCGAGGGCGGGCCCCACTGAGCCGTGCCGGTCTTGCCGGCGTTGGTGGTGTAACTGAGTGCAGCCCGGCGACCGGTACCGCCATTCACCACAGCCTTCATCCCTTTGCGCACCACAGCCAGAGCGCTGCTCATATCCTGCAGGTTGCTCTGGGCGGCGGGAGTGAACTGGTACACCACGTTGCCCTCCTTGTCCAGCACCTGACGAATCAGCTGCAGCTTAGGCAGGTACTCACCATTGGCAATACCTGCCACGGCATGAGCCACCTGCAGCGGAGTGGCCAGCAGAGCGCCCTGACCGATGGAAAGGTTAGCAGCATCACCCGCCATGAAACCTCGGCCATAGTTGCGGTGCATCCAGGCCTCAGTAGGCACGTTGCCGGCTTTATCCGGCAGGGGAAGTCCGGTGGTGGCGCCATAACCGAAACGGCGTGCCACCTCGCACAAGCGGGCAGCGCCGATACGCGGCTCACGCGTGGCGGCAATCTGGTACATGAAGGGATTGTTGGAAAGCACCAGAGCAGTCACGCAGTTGATGGAACCGGAGAATTTGTTGTGGTTCTTGAATTCATGGCCACCGATACGCACACTGTACGGGCAGTTCACATAGGTACCCTCAGTTATCACCCCGTGGCGCAGCCCCGCCGCCACGGTGATGGTCTTGAAGGTGGAGGCGGGAGGATACACACCGGCATAGGCACGGGACACCAGCGGGGTATCCGGGTCCAGGCGCAAGGCATCGTAATCCTTCTGTGAAATGGCGGGGATAAAGGTATTCGGGTCAAAGTTCGGTGCGGAAGCCATGACCACTACCTCGCCAGTGTGCACATCAATCATCACGAAAGCACCGCGGCCCAGGGTATTATCGCGCAGCGACTGCTCGGCGGCCTTCTGCCACTCCAGATTGAGCGTGGTCACAATAGTGCCACCGGGCTTGGGCTTACTCTGCAGCTCATCCAGAATCTTGTTGCCGCTCTCATCGAACATGAGACGCCAGATACCGGGGCGACCGGTAAGCTGCTTATTGAACTTCAATTCCAGGCCGGCGCGGCCTTCCTGACGTTCAAAAATAGGGTCATTGTGATTGATTGGGCCAGTGGGCAGCTTAGCTTTCACACCAGTATAACCCAGAATATGGCAGGCCGAGGTCTGGTGCGGATAGTTGCGGATATAGAGGGGAATCAGGTGGCCATACTCAATGCCGCTCACCTTCTCGCGAATGGGCTCGAGCTCGCGGGCGCGAATGGTGGGCCCCACCGGCAGAGCCAGCCAGCGGCGCTGCTTGTAGTGATCCAGCAACTGGGCATCGGTCTTCTCGTACACCTTCAGCCCGGCGGCTTCATAGGCGGCAATCACCTTGCGCGCAATACCCAGAATATTCTCCTTGCTCTCATCCTTCAGCTGACCAAAATTCAAGGCTGGCTGGTAGGCTACCTCGGAACAGGCCATCACCTGACCGTTCCGGTCGGAAATAATACCGCGTGGCCCCGGCACTGTGAGCGACATGGTGCGGGCGTTTTTGCGGTTGGTGGCATATGCCACGCGCGAGGGGTCATGCACCGTCGGGTCATTCACCGAGGTAGTGGGTTTCAGCGAATCCAGCCCGGTTTCATCCTGGGCGGCATTGCCGGTTTCAGCATGCAGCGGAGAATCCGGATCCACGGTCTTCTCATAGCTTTCTGCCTGACCCACACCTTCTTCCATGGCCGGCACACGGTCCTCGCCACCCAGCTTCACCGTCTCCACAATCTCTTCAGCAGCTTCATCATCCGGCATATCGGCCACAAACGGCACTCCCCCCTCCTGCCCAACGGCAGCGGGGCTCCCCCACATCATGGCCAGAACTACTAATCCGGTGTATAGCTTACTCCTGAGCATCGCACCCCCATTCTACCCTATTTTACCCATAATAGTCAACCGTC
>JAGBZE010000066.1 GCA_017628435.1 Akkermansia sp. | reverse complement strand
GCGCTGCTCGAGCTCCTTCTCGCCCACTTCGCCGAAGCCGGCGGTGATGATGGAGATGTTCTTCGTGCCGTTGGCGATACAGGCATCAATCACGCCCTCGGTGAAACGGGCGGGAACCAGCACAACCACCAGGTCCATGGGTTCGGGCAGAGCGTCTACGCTGGCGTAGCAGGGCTTGCCGCAGAGTTCCTGACCGGCCATCTGGGGGTTGATGCCATAGAGGTTGCCCTTGTAGTCAGCAGAGATGATGTTGTTGAATACAACGGCGCCCAGCTTGGTGGGGTCGGCAGACACGCCGACTACTGCAATGCTCTTCGGATTGAAGAATGTTTTGAGTGACATGATTGATTAGTTATGGTTGAAAGTTAAAAAGCCAGTATGCGGCTCCGCAGATGATTGTAACACTCCGGCCCGCCATTTGCAAGTATCTTTGGCTGTTTTTGTTGAAGTTTTGCAGGAAAATGCTGTTTCAGGAGTGCTGAGGTCGCCAATTTGATAAATTATGTCGGTGTTGCCTGCTTGTTACTCCGATGATACGGCTTGTCTCATGAATCTGGAGTGCGCTCTATGTCCGTGCGCAGCGTAAAACTGAGCAATGGGGCTTGCCCCGTTGGGAAAATCAGTTTGCGACCAGACAGAACAATGCACCGAAAAACAGCACGGCTTCCAGCAGGAAGAAACCCAGACTTACCAGGCAGGCCTTGAGTACCTGCCGCCAGGCCAGGACCCATGAGATGCGCGTCGCGTAGAATGGCGTGATGATTGCGGAACAGAGCATGATGCTGCAGGCAAAGGCGATATTTACCTCAGTATTCCATATAAAGAGGATAAGAGGCGTGAGAATGAGGCCGCTCCACAGGAAATTGAGCGCGATTTCCATCCAGACAGGGCGTTTTCTGGCTGTTTCCGGCACGGTTCGCAGCCCCAGCCAGGGCGGGATGCAGAATGCCAGCAACAGCAGAATTCCGGTCAGGGAATGGAAATCCGCAGTCATCACGGGTTAAAAATCCTCCAGCATGGGAGCCTGGGAATCCAGCCAGTTGTTCAGAATTTCCACAGCGGCAGCCTGGTCGATGATAGGTTTGAAGTTTTTTGCCTTCTTGCCGGCCTGGTGCAGTTTTTCCTGTGCCACGGTGGTGGTCAGGTATTCATCCACGTAGATGAGCGGCAGCTCGGGCAGGCGGGTGCGCAGCTTTTCGCCGAAGGCTCGCACCTTGGCGCAGGCAGTGCCCTCGGTACCATCCATGCGGAGCGGCAGCCCCAGCACCAGGGTGCGGATGCCGCGCTCCTTCACCAGAGTGGCGATGCGCTCCAGCGGCTCGGTGCGTTGCAGGTGAATGCTCTCCACCGGGTGTGCCAGGATGCCGCAGGCATCTGTGGCGGCAATGCCGATGCGGGCTTCGCCGTAATCTATACCGAGGGCAGGGTGCATCAGACCAGATTTTCCGGCAGTCCGGAGACGATGTTTTTAATCTTGTCGGCCTCGGAGCGGCGGGCTACGAGCAGGGCATCGCCTGTGTCAACCACGATGAGGTCATCTACCCCCACCAGTGCCACACGCTTGCCGGAATCGGTGAAGACAATGTTGTTGCCTGCCTGTACCTGGCTCAGCGGACTGTTGCTCACGTTGCCTCCCTCCTGCTGCGGCAGGTACTTGCCCACGGAAATCCAGGAACCCACGTCGTCCCAGTCGAAGGTGGCCTCAAAGTTCAGTACTCGGTCGGCTTTCTCCAGCAGGGCAAAGTCGATGGAAATGGGGGTAAGCTGCGGGAATTCTTCGGTGATGAACTGCGGCAGGTCGGTAGAGGCGGTCAGCTTATCGATGAAGCTGGCCAGTTCCGGGCTGTGGGCGGCAAGCTGGCTGCGCACATGGGCCACATTCCAGATGAACATGCCGGCGTTCCAGGAAAAATTACCGCTGGCCAGGTAATCGGCAGCCGTGGCGGCATCCGGTTTTTCGCGGAAGCGCACCACCTCGTAGCAATTGTGGGTGAGGGCTGCGTCCTCCAGCTTGCCGGCGCGTTCGATATAGCCGTAGCTCGGGCAGGCCCAGGTGGGTTTGATGCCGATGGTGATGAGGGCGGCCTCGCGGCCAGCCAGGGAAAGCGCATCTTCTGCCAGGGCGCGGAAGGCATCGTCATCCAGAATCAGCGAATCGCTGGGGATGATAATCATGTTGGCCTGCGGGTCGCGGGCGGCGATAAGGCCTACGCCCAGCGCCACGGCGGGCGCAGTATCGCGGCGGGCGGGCTCGGCCACGATATTGGCGGCGGGCAGCTCGGCAGCCTGGCGGCGCACCTCTGCCTCCTGCAGGTGGTTAGTGAGAATGAAAATGTTTTCCGCCGGTACAAGCCCCTTCACGCGGTCAATGGCCTGGCGCAGCATGGTGCCGCTGCCGAAAAGGTCGAGAAGCTGCTTGGGCTTGGCATTGCGGGAAAGCGGCCAGAAACGCGTGCCGCTGCCGCCGGCGAGAATGAGGGCGTAGTTACTCATGCCTTGGAGTATACGCCTTAGCTCTCCCCGGGTCAAGTCCGGAAAAACCGCTGGAAAGTGCGTTTCAGGCTGTTCGTCGCAGAAATTGACGCAATTCAGCCTTGCGCATGCGCGTGTGACTGTGGTATTTATGAAGGTACTATGAATGACCAGATTACTGAGGGGATGAAGACGGCTATGCGTGCCAAGGATACCGTGGCACTGGGGGCATTGCGTGGGTTGAAGGCAGCTCTGCAGACCGCTCGCCTGGCTAAGGGCAGCGTGAATGCTGAATTGACTCCTGCTGAGGAGCAGAACGTGGTGCGCAAGCAGATCAAGCAGCGCGAGGATGCCATTGCTCTCTATGCCCAGGCTGGCCGCACTGAGCAGGTGGAGAAGGAACAGGCCGAAATCAAGGTGCTCATGGCTCTGCTGCCCAGCGAAATGACCGAGGCTGAGATTCTGCCCGTGCTGGAGGCTGTGATTGCAGAACTGGGTGCTACCAGCAAGATGGATATGGGCCGCGTGATGAAGGAGATGCAGGCCCGTACGGAGGGGCGCGCCCCCGGCAAGCTGCTGTCCCAGCTGGTAGGTTCTCGTCTGAACTGATTTTTTATTTCTGTTATGTTCTGCGCTGTCATTGTTGCGGCGGGCAGCTCCCGCCGTGCCGGGTTTGATAAACTGGCGGCTCCGCTGGCAGGTGTGCCGGTGCTGCGCCGCAGTGTGGATGCCTTTGTGGCAGCCGGTGCTGCTGCGGTGGTGGTGGTGTGTCCGGAATCCCGCTGGGTGGAAACCGGGCTGGCGGCTGCAGATTTTCCCGTGCCGGTGAGCCGGGTGGATGGCGGCGCGGAGCGACAGGATTCTGTGGCGGCCGGCCTTGCAGCGCTGCCGGTGGGTACCCGTATGGTGGCGGTGCACGATGGTGCCCGCCCGCTGATTACACCGCAGGGGATTGCGGCGTGTCTGGCTGCTGCGGAGGAGACTGGCGCGGCCACCTGCGCCCACCCGGTGGTGGATACCCTGAAGCGTGCGGATGCCGACGGCAAGTCCCTGCCGGAGAAGGTGAGCCGCGAGCATTTGTGGGGCATGGAAACCCCGCAGATTTTCCGCCTGGAGCTTCTCCTCCAGGCATATCAGTATGTGAAGCAAAATGCCCTGGTGGTTACTGATGAGGTTTCTGCCGTGGAGGCTCTCGGTGTGCCTACCCAGCTGGTGCAAGGCGGGGCTAACCTGAAAATCACGCTGCCGGGGGATCTGGAGCTGGCCGAACTTATCTGGAAACACCGCGTATGAGCCTCAGGGAACATAGAATCTGGGTTGTCGGGGCCGGGTTCCTCGGCTCTGTGCTGGCAGAAGCGTGCCGGGAGGAGGGCGCACATGTGCTGACCATTGACCCGGCGGCTGTAGCGAATCTGCGCGGCAGTGCGGCAGATGAAGCCGTGCTGCGGCACGCCCTGACCCGCATGGTGCCGGATATTGTGTTCTGCTGCATGGCTACCCACGGGGGCACCCCGGAGGATTACCGGCAGGCCTATCTGGAGCCGGCGCTGAATCTGGACCACATGCTCAGCGGCACCCGCGTGGTGTTCTGTTCCTCCACCTCGGTGTACGCTGGCCGAAACGGCGAGACGGTGACGGAGGAATCGCCCGCGCTGGCGGATTCGGAACGCGCCAGGGTTCTGCTGGAGGCCGAGCAGGTGGTGTTGGCTGGTGGCGGTGTGGTGGCGCGTCTGGCTCCGCTTTATGGGCCGGAGCGTTGCGAACTGCTGCGCCGTTTCATGAAGGGATTGCCCAATTTGCCGGGTGAGGATTCCCGCATGCTGAATTACCTGCACGTGGAGGATGCTGCGGATGCCCTCATGCTGCTGGGCACACAGGCCTGGCTGCAGGATGGCATTTACAATGTCTGCGGCGAGAGTTTCTCGAAGAAGGATATTTACTCCCGCCTGGAGACTATTTTTAACCTGGATTCTGTCCCGGAGTCCTCGGAACCTTCGGTGCGCGGGGTGTCGGATATGCGGGTGGATTGCTCCCGCCTGGTCGCATTGGGGTGGGAACCTATCTGTACGGTCGAGGAGCTGGCCCGCGAGTGGAAAGGTGAGGCATGAGCCCCCGGCCGGACTATTATGAGCTGCTGGATGTGGAACCCACGGTTCCTCAGGCGGAGCTCAAGCTGGCCTACTACCGACAGGCAAGAAAATTTCACCCGGATGTGAATCCCGGAGATGCGGCTGCAGAAGAACGCTTCAAGCTCATTGCTGAAGCCTACCGTATTCTGGGCAATGAGACAGAGCGGCGCCTGTATGATGAGGCTCGTGAGCGTGATTTGCGTTATGCTGATGCGCCGGAGCTGGCCAGCATGCAGCGGGTTGCCCGTTTCTCCGTGCGACGAAGAGCAGGGCGGCAGAAACGCTCCTCGGCACCGAGGCGGAGGTTTACCATTCTGCCCCGCCGCAAGAAGATGCACCCGATTGTTATCTGGCTGATGGGGCTTTTCTGGGTAAGTGCCCTGGCTCCGTTTGTGTTGCGAACAGGGGGGCGCTCTTTCGGGCCGCCTTCTTCCGCTCCGAAGAAGGAGAAGGCGGAGCCCGCTGCTGAGATTGTGCGCGAGCGCCTGGCCCGCATGCGGGCTGATCTGGAGCAGGCCGCTGCTGCTGGCGATGCCCGCGCCCAGCTTCGCATGGGACTTCTGCTGTATTCCGGTGATGCCGGGGCGCAGATGGATCGCGCTGCTGCCCGCGAATGGTGGCAGAAAGCCGCCGCCCAGGGCAACCGCGCCGCTGCCTATTATCTGGAAAAAGGAGATTTCTCCAATCCTCCTGCCGAGCCGGCGGCGGAAGAAGCCTCCGCAGATGAGGAAGGTAAGTGAGACTTCTTCTTCTTACGGGCTTGAAGTGACGCCGCCGGAGATGGCTTCCGCCTGACCAGCGCATGCTGGCTGTTGCATTTCAGAAGAAATAGTTGCCCCGCCGGGCACACGACTTCCCGGCGGGGCGTTTTACTGCAATACACGTTACAGCACAACAATTATCGGCGCATCAGAACGACAGAACGGTCTGCACACCCCAGATGCTTTCGTGGCTGGTGCTGCGGTAGGCCGGGTTCTGGATGAACTGGTAATGGGGCATGAGCTTCAGGTAATCATTCAGCTGCAGACTGTAGGTGATTTCCAGTACCTGTTCGTACTTGTGGCCTTCGCGCTCGGTTTCCTCATCAATGTAGGCGGGGGCACTATCATTATTGATGGCTCCGCGGAAAATGCCGTAGGAAATACCCAGGAAATCATCCTCGCGGCTGGGGATGAGCTTCAGGTGAGTGCCCATGCTCAGCTCTGCGGCGTTGCCCAGCTCATCGTAGCGGGCAATACCGGTGCGGGCGTAGACGGTGCAGGCATCGCACAGGGTGTATTCGATGCTGGCGCCCACGCCCCAGTTGCGCTGGTTGCTTTCGCCATCATTATCAATGTGCTGGTAGAAGGGGGTGAGGCGGAAGGTGGCATCTCCATCGGCAAAGATGCGGCCCCATTCACCCACAACCAGGTAGCCGTGGCCATCGCTGAATCGGAAGGGATTGCTGCGGTAGTCGGAATCCGTGCGGGAGATGGCACCCATGATGTAGTTGCTTTCGTTGAGCTCCTGCTGCAGAATCACGCCCAGGTTGGCATCCGTGAGGGGCACAATGCTGGTATTCACAAAGGAGTAGTTCACGAAGCTGGAGAAGGAGTCATTCGCAATGCTCACGCAGTCAAAATAGTTGGTGAGATTCACCATGCCGCCGATGATACAGCTCTTCCCGCCGTTGAAATAGTGCATCACGGAAAGCTCCGGAATCACGGCCTCTGCCGGGCCGTAAACATCGGTATGCACCCAGGAAACGCTGCCGAAACCATCGCAGAAGTGGCTGCTCTTCTTGGCGGAGCGGCCATCCAGGGCCCAGGAGCCGGAGAACTCGGCGCGCAGCCAGGTGCCGCCGCTCACGCTGTTCTCAATGATTCGCTGGTTAAGAGCGGCGTGAAGGAGGAAGTAGTTATTGTGACGGTTGGTGCCGGGAATGGCGTTATCCGTCTGCCAGTAGCCATAAGCGGCATCAGCATACCACTGGGTGCCGTATTTCTCGTTGGCGGTGATTTTATAAGCGGGGTCACCTTCCTCGGGGATGAACATATTGATTCCCTGGAGAAGTTCTCCTGCCGTAGGCTCTGAGGTTTCGCCTGCGATCACGGGCAGGGCGGCAAGCCCGGCCAGTGCCATTGCGATGATGTTCGTATGCTTCATGATGTGGTTCTATGTGTGTGGGGCGGGTAGCGGGTCAGGGGCGGGGGCGCTTGTTTTGCTGGTGGCAGTTGCCGTGGCAGCTTCCGCAGCCCCCGGAGCAGCAGTCTCCTCCTTTCTTCTTCCTCAGGCATGAGCGCAGGGCAAGTCCGCCCAGCACCAGCAGAATAAGAATAATGATGAAGTCCGCCATGAGTAAATGTCTGTTATAATTAATTCTTGTTGGTGTGAGGATTCGGGCGCACAGCCTGAATGACGATGAGCAGGCTCAGAATACCGGCCAGAATCTGGGCGCTGCCCAGTGTGCCGCTGGTGAAATAGAGCCCGAGCTGGTAGGTGATGAAGGCGACTATGTAGGCCCAGAGGGTCATGTAGCCAATGGCGAACCAGGTCCAGCGGGCGCTGTTCATTTCGCGGCGGATGGCTCCGCAGGCGGCGAAGCAGGGGGCGCACAGAATATTGAACAGCATGAAGGAGAGTGCGCTCAGGGTGGTGAAGGCGCCGGAGGCGCGCACATCGCCCGCCACGCCGGTGGTTTCGTCGTCCTCTTCCACTTCCGGGAACAGGAAGGCCACGCAGGCATTGATGTGGTCCAGAATGGTCTTGTCGCCAGTTTCGGCTGCCACCTCTTCGGGGGCATCCTCGGTAGTGACTTCGACGGGGGCCGCCTGGCGGGTATCGGCATCGCTCTGCCAGATGGCCAGGGTCAGGGCGCTCAGGGCATTGGCCTTGAGCCAGTCGCCGCTGCGGGGAAGGGCGTCCTCTGTTTCTTCGTTCGTATCTCCGGCGGAGTCATGGGTGGCATAGAGCACACCGAAGGTGCCGACCACGTTTTCCTTGGCCACAAGGCCGGTGACGGTAGCCACGGCGGGCTTCCAGTCGCCCCAGCCCAGCGGGGTGAAGAGCGGGGCAAAGAGGTTGCCGGTTTCTGCCAGCATGCTGTGCTCCACGGCTGCCTTGTTTTCGGCGGTGTTCAGGTATTCAAACTTCCAGGTGTAGTTGGAAAGCGTCCAGATGAGTGCGGAGGCCAGGAAAATGACAGTGCCGGCCTTCTGTGCAAAGGATTTGCAGCGCTCCATGGCGCGCAGGTTGATATTGGCCCCCTGCGGCATGTGGTAGGCGGGCATTTCCATCACAAAGGGATTGTAGCCGCCGGCAAACATGTGCATCTTGCGCAGCATCATGCCGCCCAGAATGACGGAGCCGAAGCCGGTGAAGTAGGCAATGGTGGCCACCGTGGCGGTCTGGCCAATCATGGCACCGATGAGGGCCAGAATGGGGAGCTTGGCTCCGCAGGGCACAAAGGTGGTGAGCATGATGGTCATGCGGCGGTCCTTCTCGTTTTCGATGGTGCGGGTGGCCATGACCCCCGGCACACCGCAGCCCATGCTCACCATGAGCGGAATGACGGATTTACCGCTCAGGCCGATGGCGCGGAAAAGACGGTCCAGCATGAAGGCCACGCGGGCCATGTAGCCGCAGTCCTCCAGAATGGACATGAGCAGGAAGAGTACCGCCATCTGCGGCAGGAAGCCGAGCACGGCGCCTACGCCTGCCACAATACCATCGGCAATGATGGCCTGCAGCTGCTCGCTGCATTCCAGTGTGCAGCGCCCCAGCATGCCTACACAGAAGGAGAGCAGACTGAGCAGTACGAACCAGGTGGAGAACTCGCAGCGGCCGGCGCGGCCATTCAGCTTCATTGGTTTGTAGCTGAAGCGGTGCGTGCGGCTGCCGTAGCCGTTGGCTCCCTGGGTGCCGGGTTTGAACAGCGCCATGAGGAGCAGGGCGGCATTGGCCAGTCCCAGTGCCCAGAGCAGCACCTGGTGCAGCACGCCCGGCAGGTGCGGGCAAACGTATTCCAGCGCAAAGGGGGCTACCATGATATACAGCCATGCGCCGTTCATGTTCAGATCATGCAGGCGGCGCAGCATGGAGGGGAAAATGAGTATCATGGCCAGTATGGCGCTGAACATGGTCAGCGCTTCCACTCCGGCGGCCTCGCTGCCGATGAACCCGGCCAGCCAGCCACCCACCACGGGGCCGAAGAGCACATCATTGGCCCAGCTGGTGCCCCAGTCGCCCACGGTGTTGATGGAGATATAGTAGATGGCATACATGATGCCCACAAAGATGAGCGGCCCGGCAAAGCGGTTGGTGAGCACGGCATCAATCTTCTGGGAAAGATTCTCCTTGCTGCCTTTCTGCACCAGCACCTGCGGAATGAAGGCGCAGATGGCATCGTAACGGCTGCCGGCGATGATGGAGGATACATCGTCATCCATGGCGGCTTCCAGTTCCATGCGCCAGTCCTCCAGAGCGTGGGCTTTCACTTTGCTCACGCCTTTCTGCAGCAGCTCCTCGCCCTCCAGCATCTTGATGGCCTCGAATCGGTTGGCGCCGTATTCCTCCATGACCTGGGCTATGGCTTTCTCCACCGGTTCAGCGTATTTCAGGGTGGCCGGGGCAGGGGGCGGCTCTGCCAGCATCAGGCGGATGAGCTCGGTAATGCCGGTCTGTTTCAGCGCACTGACAGCCACCACCGGGCAGCCCAGCTGGCGGCTCAGCGCGGCGGTGTCAATGCGCATGCCGCGTTGCTCCAGCAGGTCGCACATGTTCAGTGCCACCACCATGGGCAGGCCGGTTTCCATGAGCTGGGAGCTCAGGTACAGGTTTCGCTCCAGATTGGTGGCATCCACCACGTTGATAATCATGTCCGGTTTCTCCCCCAGCAGATACTGACGGGACACGACTTCCTCCGGCGAATAGGGGGAAAGGGAATAGATGCCCGGCAGATCCTGCAGCTCGATTTCCTCGTGCTCGGTCAGTTGGCCGCCCTTGCGGTCCACGGTCACGCCGGGCCAGTTGCCCACATACTGGTTAGCGCCGGTCAGCTCGTTGAACAGAGTGGTCTTTCCGCTGTTCGGGTTGCCTGCCAGTGCAATGTATTTCTTCATGTGTGTGTATCCTTAAATGCTTTCTACCTCCACGCAGGCGGCCTCTGCTTTTCGCAGGGATAATTCAAAGCCGCGCACGGTCATCTCAATCGGGTCGCCGAAAGGTGCCATCTTCAGCACCTTTACCTCGGCATTCTTGGTCAGTCCCATATCCAGGATACGCTGGCGCAGCGCTCCTTCGCCGTGTACTCGCACAACTCGTACCGTGCGGCCTACTCTGACCTGGTTTAATCGAAAATCCTCTTTTTGCATGCTTGTGTTAGTTTGGGCTAATTTAGAAGACGGGCGAAGTTTAGTCGAAGCTAACTCTTTTGTCAATCTCTTTTTCTGCCTTTTTGCAACATCGTTCGCTAATTGTTAAATCTTGACATAGTATCAGTGCAGGAGTACCATGCCCCCATGGCGCAGGCTGATGACCAGATTCCCGCATATTTCCTGATTCTCCCGGATGGAGAGCAGGAGGGACCGTATACCCTGCGCGAGCTGAAGGAAATGCTGCAGCGGGATTTGATTTCCGTTGAATCCCTGGTTCGAAGCGGTTCCTGTGGCTGTCCTTTGCATCTGGATGAATTGCTGCATGATGGCAGGACTGATACAATAGATGAAATCACCGGTCTGGATGGTTTGCGCGGATTTTCCCTGAGCCATTTTTTTGCAGAAGTATTCCGCCGTCACAGCCGGGATGAGGTGCTGGAGGTGTTCTGCTGCGGCACCTCCTCCACCACGCCCCCGCTTCTTGCCGTCAGCAGTGGCTGGCCTGCGCCGTGGATATTTGCCCGCATGTTGCTGGCCTGCATTGTGTTGTATCTGGGGTTCGATTGGGCCAGTACCACTTTTCAGGCTCAGAATCTGATTCCCGGCCTCATGTTTATCGGCAACTTTGCCATTCCTTTCTGCGTTGCCATCTTCTTCTTTGAGCTGAACGTGCGGCGCGAGGTTCCCTTTCTGGAACTGATGCGTGCTATGATGTACGGCGGTTTTATATCCATTTTATTTGCCCTGATTCTCATGGAGTTCAGCCCGGAGGTGCTTCCCTGGGTGGCGGGGCCTATTGAGGAGCCAGCCAAGCTGCTGGCAGTCATCCTGATTGCTGGTAGCCGACGCAATGGCCGGATTCTCACCGGACTGCTGCTGGGCGCTGGTGTGGGAGCCGGTTTTGCCGCTTTTGAAAGTTCGGGGTATACCTTCTCCGAGCTGGTGCGCTTTATTACCAGCTCCACGGCGGCGGAGGTGGTAGGCTCCATCAACCCCATGCAGGGGCATGCCATAGCCCAGAGCGCCAGCAGCATTAATCCCGATGCGGTCATGCAGGTGCGTGCGCTCATTACCCCCTTCGGCCATATTGTATGGACGGCCATTACCGCCGGTGCATACTGGCTGGTACTCAAGCACCGGATTGCTGAGGGGCTGCGCGACTACTACTCCACCAGTATAGATTGGAACGTGTTAACCGATATCAGGTTCCTCCGCATTGCCCTTATTCCTGTGGCTCTGCACCTGGTCTGGAATACCAATTGGCTGGCCAGTTTTGGTCTGTTGCGTTTCCTGGTGCTCGGCATCATTGCCTGGGCCGTTGCGCTGCGCCTGGTTCAGGCTGGGTTGCGCCAGATTCGCGAGGAAAAATGCTCCAGGGGGCTTCCCCTGTGAGCGAGAGAACCCCGCAGCCGGTATTAGCCTTCCTTCTGGGAAGCTGTCTTCTTATTGCTGCGGGCCTTGGGCTTGCGGCGTTTCTTTGCCGGTTTGCGGCGGCGGCGGGGCGGATTGATGCGCTGCATTTCCACCTGCATGAGCAGCAGGGTGAACATGGATGCCGGGCTGATTTCCACAGCGGCTGCCTGTGAGACCTTTTCAGCCAGCTGAACCATTTTCTGCAGCAGGGAAGCGTATTCCGCCGCATCTGTGCCTATGCCGGCATCCGTCAGCATCGTGTGCAGCTGCAGCAGTTGACGGAACAGGCACAGCCAGTTTTCTTCCGGTCCGGCAGAAAGGCTGGTCATCAGAGCCTCCGGCAGGGCGTTCAGGCATTTTTCCACCTTGCGGAGCTGGGCCATGCGGCTGCGATCCTTGCAACCGGCGGATGCTGCTTCCAGCATATAGCGCAGCGGTGTTTCCAGGTCGCCGTAGGCTTCCAGTGCTTCTACGGGCACGTGTCCCGGTTCATGAACGGCATCGCTGCGTTTGGCAACGCGGGCAAACAGTTCCTCCATAGCGGCAAGTCGCCCCTGCGGTGTTACTGTTTCCCTCTCAAAAAGCATGCGCCTATCCTACCAAGTTGCCCCAATCTATGCAAGCATAAAGCAGGACAGGGTTCATCATTCCGCGTAATAATCCCGTTCCTCGCCGCTGTGGTTTTGTCATTGTGATAATTATCAATGCTGAATAGCCCCCCTTCCTAATCGGAAAATGACGATTTGTGGGGCTGAAACACTGCCCGGCGGAAGTCGGGCAATTTAGACCGGTGATAACCGGATTTAGACCGTCACGATAGTGGCGGATTTCATTGCGGGCCTCTGCCCGCAATTTCACTGCAGGGCATTCTGCCCTGCAATGTAAGTTGTTTAGAGATAGTGCGGGCCTATGGCCCGCAGGAACTTATTTCACCTGCATTGCAGCTCTTGATGAGCTGCATCGAAATCTGCCCTTGGCAGATGAAATTGCCTCTTACGAGGCATCTAAATCCACTTGAAAGTGGTCTGAATTGCTGCGTTTACACCGCAGCAACGACGAGCTGTTCCAGCCCGACAAACTCCCATTTGTGTGTGGGGGAGGATGGAGGTGGCCGGGCGCGTCATTCCCTATTGTTTCATTCCGCCCCGCACGGGATGAAATGACGCCCTTAGCGCTGCATGCTCAGTTTTCAAACATGCGGAGGACGCGCTCGATGATGGGCGCCATGTCGTAGTACTTATATTCGGCCAGGCGGCCACCGAAGATGACATTCTCCTCGGCATCGGCCAGGGCTTTGTACTGCGCGTAGAGGGCGTTGTTCTTGTCATCGTTCACCGGGTAGAAAGGCTCGCTGCCGGGTGTCCACTCGGTAGAGAATTCGTGTGTGACGATGGTTTTGGGCACGGAGTAGACGGCATCGCCGAAGTATTCGAAGTGCTTGTGCTCAATCACGCGGGTGTAGGGCACGTGGCGTTCGGTGTAGTTTACGACGGCGCAGCCCTGGTGGTTGGGGGTATCCAGGGTTTCTTCCTCGAAATACACGGTGCGGTATTCGAGCTGTCCGTAGCGGTAGCCGTAGAATTCATCAATCTTGCCGGTGAAGACAATTTTATCTGCCTGGGCTTCCCAGTATTCACGGCGGGCAAAGAAATCCTCATTGCAGAGGCAGACGCTGCCTTCCAGCAGAGCGTCTGTCAGCTTGTTGTAGCCGCCGATGGGGATGCCCTGGTAGGCATCGTTGAAGTAGTTGTTATCGTACACGAAGCGCACGGGCAGGCGGCGGATGATGAAGGCGGGCAGCTCGGTGCAGGGGCGGCCCCACTGTTTTTCGGTGTAGCCTTTGATGAGTTTTTCGTAGATATCGCGGCCGACGAGGCTGAGGGCCTGTTCCTCCAGGTTGCGGGGTTCGGTGGCGCCGGCAGCTTGCATGGCGGCGAGGGCCTCCTGTTTCTGCTCCTCGATGATGGCGCGGGCTGCAAGCGGGGTGGTGCAGCCCCACATCTGGTAGAAGGTGTTCATGTTGAAGGGCAGGTT
>JAGBZE010000065.1 GCA_017628435.1 Akkermansia sp. | reverse complement strand
TCAAGATTGTGAAGGTGAACGACGAGCGCAAGAACATCGTTCTCTCCCGCCGCGAGGTCATCGAGGCCGAGCGCAGCGAGCAGCGCCAGCGTTTCCTGGAGACCGTCGCTATCGGCGACCGCGTGAAGGGCCTGGTGAAGAATATCACCGATTTTGGCGCTTTCGTGGACCTCTCCGGCATGGACGGTCTGCTGCACATCACCGACATGAGCTGGGGCCGTGTGAACCACCCCTCCGAGCTGCTTCACATCGGCCAGGAGCTGGAGGTTCTCATCCTCGACGTGGATCGCGACAAGGAGCGCGTATCCCTGGGTCTCAAGCAGCTGTCCGACAACCCCTGGGCAGACATCGAGGCCAAGTACCCCATCGGTTCTCAGGTCAAGGGCCGCGTGACCAAGCTTCTCGCCTACGGCGCCTTCGTGGAGCTGGAGAAGGGCGTGGAGGGTCTGGTGCACGTGTCCGAGCTGAGCTGGACCAAGCGCATCACTCGTCCCAGCGACGTTCTGTCCCTGGACCAGGAGATCGAAGCCATCGTGCTCAACATCTCTGTGGAAGAGCAGAAGATTTCCCTCGGTATCCGTCAGCTCGACGAGAATCCCTGGGAAGCCATCGAGAACCGTTTCCCCGTGGGTACCGTTATCTCCGGCGCTGTGCGTAACCTTACTCCCTACGGCGCCTTCGTGGCTCTGGAGGAAGGCATCGACGGCATGATCCACGTGTCCGACATGAGCTGGACCCGCAAGATCAACCACCCCTCCGAGGTGCTCAAGAAGGGCGACGTTGTGGAGGCTCGCGTGCTGAACATCGACAAGGAAAACCAGCGCGTATCCCTCGGCATCAAGCAGCTTGAGACCGACCCGTGGGAATCCATCGACTCCCGCTTCAAGGTGGGCGACCTCGTTTCCGGTACCGTGGCCAAGATTGCTTCCTTCGGTGCATTCGTGAACCTGGACGGCGACATCGACGGCCTCATCCACATCTCCCAGCTTTCCGAGGAGCACGTGGAGCGCGTGAAGGACGTGATCAAGGTGGGCGACGACATCAAGGCCCGCGTGATCAAGGTCGACAAGGTGGAGCGCCGCATCGGTCTTTCCATCAAGGCTGTGAACTACGATCCCGAGCAGCTGCGTCGCGAGACCGCCGCCTTCGAGACCGTACGTGCCGGCGACATGGTGGGTCTGGAGCAGGCCTTCAACCTGGCTGCCCTGCAGTCCGAGGAGTGGAGCCCCTCCCAGAACTAATCAACCGATTAGCACCTGATTACTTCAAAAACCGCTGCGGGCAACCGCAGCGGTTTTTTTTGTGGACGGGCGAGAATGATTATAATGTTGACTTTCTGTTGATTTTTCTGCATATTGTCAACATGTCGTCACTCCGAAGCCCCAGAAGTTCATTTTCTCTGCAGTTGCAGATGCTCCGGCGATTGAAGAAGCTTTCGCTGAGGGAACTCAGTGCTGCTTTGGGTGGCGTGGTTTCGCATGAGATGCTTTCGCGCTATGAAAAGGGCACAGCAGAGCCAAGGGAGGAGGTACGGGCTGCTTTGTGCGAGCTGCTGGGTATTCAGGATACTGCGGGATACGCCCCGCTGCTCTCCCTGGAGGAGGTGAAGTTCCGGCGCAGCCGTCACGAATTGCCTCTGAAAGAGTGGGAGGCCGCTAAAGCGTTGGCTATGGAGCGTTGCAATCGCTATCTTGAGCTGGAAGCTCTTACCGGGCGGAGCGTGCCCTGGGCATCCCCCTTCACCAGGGCTGAACTGCGTAAGCTGAACCGCCGTATAGGGCAGACGGAGGAAAAGACTGCCCTGATGGAAGAAATGGCGGATGAGCTGCGCAAACGCTGGAAGCTTGGCAGTGGCCCCTTACCTTGTCTGAGCATTCTGCTGGAGCGTAAGGGGATTCTGGTTTGTGAAATTCCATTCAGCGACAAGCGTATGGACGCTTTCTCCATTGTGCACAAGGGAAAGCCTGTCATCTGTATAGCCGATTGGTTGAATCAGAACCCCGCCCGTAAGCGCATGACTCTTGCTCACGAACTCGGGCATATTCTTTTTCCTGAGGTAGATGCCGATTTGCCATCCGACAAGGAGTATTGCATCATGCGCTTTGCCGGGGCTCTTCTGGTGCCTCGTGATGAGGTGATTTCTGCGTTGGGTCGTGAATTACGCAACGAGTTACCCCTGTATCTTCTGCAGGAACTCAAGCAATACTTCGGTATCAGTATCATAGGGCTTATCGCACGCGCCATGCAGTTGAACATCATTGAATGGGAGCAGTATCGGGACTACTGTAACCGCTTTTACAAGCGATTGTTTGCGCTCCCGGCAGACAAGCAGCTTTCCGATGTTGAGCCGGGAGCTCCCTACGAAATTCCTGATATCTCTCCGCGCCTGCACACGCTACTCGGGTTCGCTGTGTCAACCGGTGCACTGACAGTTGAGGATGTTGTGCAACGCTTTGGATGCGAGCCAGATATGGCGCGTTGTGAAAGTGTTTTGTGAGCTTTTTATCATCAGATGAGTGGGCGAAATTTAAATTTAAGGTTGACAAAAGGCGCCAAGAATTATAAATTGTCAACCGATACCCACCCCCACACCATGATGGAATACAACATACCCGAATACACCAGGCGGTACCCGGCTCATGCAGCAGCAGAGTGCGGAGATGCTGAAAAACTCGCGTCCATGCTGCCGGCAGCGGCAAAGGAACGCAACAACTGGGATGAAACACCGCTGCATGTGGCTGCTCAGAATGGTCACGCAGAGTGCTGCCGTCTGCTGCTGGAGAACGGCGCGGAGGCGAATGCACTGGATTATCAGTTGTATACTGTCTTGCACCGCGCCGCACACGAGGGGCATGCTGAATGCGTGAAACTCCTGCTGAAGCATGGAGCCGCCCCGAATCTTCAGGGCCGCGCGAATGCCGATTCTTCGTTGCATCTGGCAGCAGCCAGGGGAAATGAGGAAATCTGCATGGAATTACTGGCTGCTGGCGCAGATGCCCACCTGCGTGACCGCAACATGCGTACAGCCTTGCACCACGCCGTTGAAAGCGGTAGCATGGAGTGCGTGGGCTGTCTGAGTAGCCGGTCTGGCAGGCAATTTCTGCCTGACCGGGACGGCAACACGCCCTTGCATCTGGCACTGCTGGCTCACCGGGCCTGTCTGGCGCATTACCTGCAGATTCAAGGGGCAGATATCGACGCCCCGAATCTTGAGGGAGAAACGCCGTTGCATCTGGCTTGCTACCAGCAGGAAAACTGGGAAGCTATCATGACCCTTGCGCATGCGGTCAAGGACATCAATGCCCGCAATCACATGAATGAGACCCCGCTGCACTACGCTGCTGCCTGCAAGACCAAGGGGCTCATCAAGTGCCTGCTGAAGTATGGAGCCGATGTGCATGCGGTGAACCGTATGGGGGAGACGCCCTTGCATGCAGCAGCATCTGCAGGCATAGCCCTGAATGTAAAGCTTCTGCTGAACGCCGGAGCAGACCCCGCCTTGCGCAATATCCTGGGGTATAACGCACTGGAACTGGCGCAGAACTGGGAACACCAGGCATGCGTGGCGATTCTTAGTGAACGCATGCCGGAAGCACAGTAAAACACAGGAGCCTGAGCTATGAGAAAAGAAGCTGCTTATCCGGCCCATGCCCTTGCGGCAGCAGGTGATGCCGCTGGCTTGTCGGCGCTGCTGCCGCACGGAGCAGGTGCCCTCAATAACTGGGATGAAACACCCCTTCATCTGGCGGCGGAAAATGGTCATTCGGAGTGCTGCCGGATGCTCCTGGAAGCCGGAGCCGATGTGAATGCCCTGGATTGCCGCCAGCGGAGCCCTTTGTATGTTGCCATCGGGCAGGGGGATTGCGCCCGGCTGCTGTTGGCTCATGGCGCGAATCCGAACCTGGCATCATATAAGGGCGAAACGCCGATGCATCTGTCTGCCGCCCGCAACGACAGAAACCTCTGCGCTGCACTCACCCGCGCCGGGGCACGGGCTGACTTGGCAGATATCGAGGGACAGACCCCGCTGCACCGCGCGGCCGAGCATGGCGCATGGAAGTGCTGCGCCTGGCTGATGATGCATTCCAATGAATCTGACTGGCGGGACCGCATGGGAAATACTCCCCTGCATCTGGCGGCCATGTATTCCAGCTTGAATACAGCTGCTGAGCTTATCCGCCTGCGGCTGGAGGTGAACGCCCGCACCCGCCGGGGAGATACGCCCCTGCATTTTGCAGCAGCGGGCGATTCGCCGGAACTTCTGCAACTTCTGCTGGATAACGGAGCCGAAGTGAATGCTGCTAATGATGAGGGCGAAACCCCGCTGCATGAAGCTGCCTTGACAGGCATTCCTCAGAATGTTCGTCTGCTGCTGGCAGCAGGGGCAAATCCCCAATCCCGGAATGACAGCGGTTACACGCCGCTGGATGTGGCCCGCCTGTTCGGGCAATCCTCTACCTGCATTGAACTCCTCACGCAATCCTGACATTGCCATGTCTGTTAACCATCCCCGGGAACTGTTGCGACCGGATGGGTCGCTGCCTCTCAGCAGCTGCGTTCACGCTGGATGAACTTCGCAAACTTCTCTAGGGCAATGCTTGTTTTGCACTTGAATTGAAACGAATATTGAGCTAATCTGATGACAATGACGACAATGAAATTGAGCGAAAGATTCAACAACTCCAACTCCGTAGCCTGTGTGGTTTCGCTGCGGGATTTGGTGGAGTTCGATGATATTGATATACCGGATGTGCAGCGTGGGCTTGTCTGGAATCCCACGCAGATTGCCAATCTCTGGAAATCTATTTTTGCAGGCTATCCTATTGGGGCATTGACTCTTTACGAACAGGAAGGAAGATGGCAGCTGATAGACGGCCAGCAGCGCTGGCATGCTATCAAGCTTGGATTGCTGGAGCCATCTATCGAGACTGCTATGACGACGCTCTGGGTGAACGCGGTCAATCTGGAACTGATGGTCTGCACGCGTCGGCATCCCTGGGGCTTCAGGTGGAATGGGGATAAATTGGAAAGGCTCCCCCATGGTGAGATGATGAAACTGTGGAAGGAGATGATGCCACAGAAGATGGATTCCTTTGCCGTGCCGAGCATGGAAACTGCTTCTGTCTATTGGGGAGATAACGGGTGGATTCCATTGTGCCGCATTCTCGCCGGGGAAAGAGATTTGGTGCCGGAGCAGGTATTGAAGAATACAGAGGTATGGCGCAAGCGCGTGAGTGTCGATTCTCTGCCATTGATTCGATTCAGCCTGGCCGCGCAGGATGCCGATACCGGCAAGAATCGCATTCACGAGCAAAACGCAAACAGCCTCACACTCGAAACGAAGGATGCCGATACCGATAAGAGCCGCATTCACGAGCTTTTCACCCGCATCAACAAAGGAGGCACACTTATTTCGAACACGGACCTCACCTACTCCACCTTGTGTTCGTACATGGGGAGAGGCTTCAAACAGGCAATCAATAAGACGGCGGAAGGTTTTCTTCCTCCCAGCCGGGTGGCCCGTTTGTATGCCCGCTTGAAGTACACGAAGGATTCGGATCGCAAGCGCTCCGGTTTGCTGGTCGAACCTTCTCATTATTCTTATTGGCAGAATAAAGACAAAGATAAAGATATTGTTGCGGCTATTGATGCAGCAAAAACGTTGTTACGTGATGCCTGCATCCCGGCTTCCATTTATTTGTCCGCCTCTAAGGATGAGTGGCTGACGGTTATATGCTGGTGCATGTTGAAATTCCATAATCTGGCAGGCAGCTCCACAGATAAGAAACATAAGAAATTGCTGTGCATGCTTCCTTATGTGGTCTGCTGGGATCCGGGGAATCACAAGCACTTTTGTGAGCGTTTTTATGAAGCCTTGAATACTAAGAACTTAAAGATTTCGAATCTGCTGGAGTTAATAGCTATCGGGGTGGCCTATGCGGCTTGTTATTCTCAGGAAACAGGTATGTATCCGCTTAATAAGCCAGAGAAGGTGGAATTGAAGTCAGAATATCCTCACAATGAGGAGTGGCTGCATATTTTTGCAAACCAGCGAAATGAGGCTTTGTTGCATTTCCTGCAGACTCCCTACATGAACCGTTTGTTGCGGGTGGAATGCGGTTTTTATCCCCATGAACCCGCAACATGGGGCGAGGATATGAACCGCCCGTGGGATGTTGACCACATCGTGCCGCAGAGTTGGTGGTGGCGTCTGGAGCAGGATGAACTGTTGTACCGGGACTCGCTTGCTAACAAGCAGATGCTGTACTACCGCCGCAACCGGGAGAAGCAGGATGCTTATATCGGGGTGCCAGCGGATGATGCCGTCTGTCCTGCATGCGATTTTTGTTGTCCAGATGCCGTCTTGATTGATATTAAGATTGATAATAAACAAGAAAAATACTATGGCTGGAAAAATGTCCAGCTTTTCGATAAGCGCCCGGCGAAGCTGCATGCCTCTCATCGGAAGGACGCACACGAAAAAAACTATCCCGAAGTCCTGGGTGGCTATAAAGCGCTTATCAACCGCCGCCTCGCGGAAATGGTCAACCGCTTGTGGGATGAACTTGGTATAGCGCAGCTGGTAGATACCATAAACGCTATACCCGATATGGAAGAGATTCCTGCTTGCATG
Organism: Akkermansia sp.; assembly: GCA_017628435.1. Taxonomy (GTDB): domain Bacteria; phylum Verrucomicrobiota; class Verrucomicrobiia; order Verrucomicrobiales; family Akkermansiaceae; genus Akkermansia. The sequence continues at coordinate 6,059 of JAGBZE010000065.1, read as the reverse complement.
GAATTGCCTGTTGCTTGCTGGTGGTATCTTAATGAAGCCATGCCTGATGCAGAGAACCTGAAATGGTGTGCTATTCGTCATGATGAATCCCGACAGCAGGAAATTGCAGTAAAAGATTTTTACCATTCACTCTGCAGCTGGCTGGCTGTGGGCAAGGTGGAAAATGGCGCCTTCCGCTGTTTCTGCTGGCATCAGGTGGATGCCCGTACGCTCAATATCAAGGGTGGCAAGCGCAGGTTGCCGGACATGACGCAGGCTGAGTGGATGGAACGAGCAGGGGAAGCTCCCCGCTCGGCGTGGTGGGATGGCTCGTTCAAGGATAGAATTTATGTGCATGAGCCAGGAAGCCTCCTTCGCCTTAAGGCCGTGGTAAACTCCGTCAAACCTCATTCCGGGGAGTAATGGTTTTGATGTTGACCCTGCGGGTAAACTGATGTATCCTTACCGCGCATGAGTTCTCTCTCAACCACAGACGTTTTCGGTATTCCGTACGTGGCTTCCCATCTGTCGGAGGCCGGAGCAGCGTGGGTGCAGCTGGCGCAGGAGATTCAGCGGCCGGTGCTGCTGGCTCATTCGGATGTGCACGTGCTCACCCGTGCGCTGCATGAGGCCGCAGATTATGGGGCAGGGCTTCGCTCCTTTGATTTTATCTGCCCGGACGGCATGCCCATCGTGTGGCTCATGCGCCGCAAGGGAGCGGCTGCCAACCGCCTGTATGGCCCGGATGTGATGGAGACCATGTGGGATATGGGGCGCGCTGCCGGGCTGAAACATTTTCTGCTGGGCGGCAGCGAGGAAGCCATTGCCCGCCTGAAGGAGAACCTGGGCAAGCGCTATCCCGGTGCCGAGGTGGCCGGGCATTACTGCCCGCCCATGCCGCCGTGGCCCGAGGGTGAGGACGAGCGCATGCTGGCCGCCATCCGTGAGAGCGGGGCGCATTGCGTGTGGGTCGGCCTGGGATGTCCGCGTCAGGAACGCTGGCTTTTCGAGCACAAGGAGCAATTACCCCCGGCCTTGTATTTCGGTGTGGGCGCAGCATTCAACTTCCATGCGGGCCTGGTGCAGCAGGCACCGGCCTGGGTGCGTTCGCACGGGCTGGAGTGGCTCTACCGTCTCTGCAAGGAACCGCGCCGCCTGTTCAAGCGCTATCTGGTGCACAATACCCGCTTTATCTGGTATTGCCTCACGCGCAAGGTCTGATTTATTATTTTGAGGGACTCACGAGGATGCGCCTGCCTATTTCGTATATGCTGCAGGGAATAGCAGCGATGCCGTAGGCCAGAGGTACAACCGTGTTGGCCACCAAGGTGCCCGGTACATCGATGCAGACAAAGGAAAGACCAGCCAGCGGGTAGGCGTACCAGGCGTGTTTGTTGGCTTTCGCCGGAGTTACCGGTATGATGAAGCCTCGCTTCGTGTTGCACAGGTGACTACCCACGTGCTGGTGCTCGCTGGTTACCATGCGCCCGTAATATTTATGGGCGTATCTGGGTAAATTGCGCTGCCAGCCATGCTGCAGCTGAGTGGTGGCAGGGTTACAATTCAGTGAATCAATCATATAGCCTGTAACCTGCCTTCTCTGTTTTATGGGACTGGCCCCTTCGGGAACAGATTTGCCTGGAAGCAGCCCGAACACGTCATTCTCCTCCACATCAGCAGCAGTCAGTTGTCGGTATACATAGCACTGCGGCGCTCCCTTAATAGGCACAAACTGGCCGCTGGTGAAATCATTGGGCTTAAAGCTTGTTATTTTGTCACGTCCCACTCGGCGCACGCTGGTGAGCACACCTTGCAGATAAAGTTTCCCCCTGTGCTGATAGATGACCAGGTTTTCCTGATCCGGCAGAACAACAGCCTGACATTGCTGTCCTCGGTCGGCACAGGCGCGGTGCGTGTTCACACTCACGCAGCTGTTCAGGAAGAATGCAGACGCTGCAAGCAGGAGGAAAGAGAAAAATTTACCCATGCCGTGCAGTATAACAACTGCACAACGCACTTGCAAGGAAAAACATAGGGTGACGCGAATGGAATGCGAAGTCGCAGGAATCTGCAGTTCCTTTATTTGCCATCGCCTAACATGGTGCGGGCAATCTGCCAGCAGGCGGCAAAGGAATTGGCGAAATCCTGCGGGCGGGCGGCCAGCCAGCGGTCGATGAGTCTGGCGGGGAAGGGAACGATGCCGCTGATTTCCGCTGCGGGGAAATGCACGCGGCCATTGTACAGCGCGGCGTAGAGCGCCACGTGCTCCATGCCGGTTTCCTCGCTGGGGGCCAGGGTGCCCAGGCGGATGATTTTCGTATCGGTGATGCCGAGTTCCTCCTCCAGCTCGCGGCGGGCGGCAGAGTCGTAATCTTCACCGGCATCCAGATGCCCGGAAGCGCTGGAATCCCACACGCCGGGGTGGCGGTCCTTCAGCAGAGAACGCTGCTGCAGCAGGCAGTCGTGCTTCTTGTTGAACACCAGCACATGCACAGCGCGGTGAATGAGCCCCTGGTCATGCACCTCCTTGCGGGTGGCCTGGCGCAGCACCTGGTCCTGCTCGTCCACCACATCGAAAAGCTCATCATCCTTCTGCGCCACTTGGGCCAGCGGATGCGGGTCGTAGGCATTCGTGAGGCGCACCCATTGCTCCAGCCCCAGTTCCTCCGGGCGGGCTGTGGGGGAAATGCCGAGCTGGGCAGAAACCTCGCTCCAGGCGGGGGTATCGGGCAGCTGCTTGTGCATCTGCTTGCGGCGCTGGGCAAAGCAGCGGCGCATCAGCTCATCCATGAAACGGTGGTCATACGGCGGCAGACTCTTCGGGTCGCGCGGCGTGAGCAGCATCACCGTGGAATCAATCTTCGGACGCGGATTAAAGGCTTCCGGCGGCACCGTTTTCAGCGCTTTCGGTACCCAGTCCATCTGGATGCGCAGGGAGAGCAGGCCGTAGGCCTCATCGCCCGGCTGGGCCAGAATGCGGTCGATGAATTCCTTCTGCAGCATCACCACGGCACGCGAGACTGCACAGGGCGATGTGAGGAAATTCGCCAGGATGGCACCACCCGCGGAGTAGGGCAGATTGCCCATGAACTTCACCGGCTGCTCGGCAAAAAGCGGTCGCGGATCCCAGCTGGCGCCATCGGCATGGTGCACCTCTACATGGGGCGTATCGGCCCAGCGCTTTTTCTGGTATTCAGCCAGGCGGGCATCGAATTCCACCAGAATCAGCTTGCGGCAGAGCGGGGCCATGTGTTCGGTGAGCGCGCCCGTGCCGGGGCCCACCTCTACTACGCAGTCGCCGGGTTCAATCTCCAGCTGGCTCACAATCCAGCGGGCGATATTTTCGTCCACCAGAAAGTTCTGCCCAAGCGATTTGGAGGGATTCACCCCGGTTTCTTCCAGTACCTGTCGAATCTGCGTAGCGTTCATGTGCGCGGCATTGTACCCTAAATCCCGCCCTTTTTCAAGCCAATAGAACAGTGGGGATTTACGATTTTGGATTTACGATTTACGAATTACAGGCGGAAGTCTCGAAGACTTGACTCCTATTCATCCCTTGACACTGGTGGCTGGAATCTGTTATCCTGCCCCTGGCATGGAAGCCAATGAACAGAAGCAGGATAAACCGCGCCGCCGGTGGAGTTGGGGGCGCGTGTGCTGGTACTTATTCCTGCTTCTGCTGGCTACCAGTGCTCTGCATGCCTTGTTCATTGCTTGTGGTGTGCCGGATTTTACATTCTGGTTTTCCGCCTCTGGCTGGTTTGTTCTTACATCGCTCTGTCTGTTGCTGCTGTGGCTGGCGGCGGGTATACTGCTGCGGCTGGTGATGTGTCGCCGCTTGCGGGAAATGGTGCTGGTGGTTGGTTCTGTTCTGGTGCTGTGCTGGTACTACCGGGGATTTTCTCCGCCTACGGAGTATCACTTGCGCCTCTGGTGCTGCGATGCCGCGTCCATTTATCCCACCTGGCATATCTCCCCGCTGCGGCGTTTGTATTACGCCATGACGGCTAGCTATGTGGATGGTCGGGATGGTCTTGCGCTGTGGGTGAATGAAATCGAGGCCGGGCACAATTACGATCCGATTCTCGGACATGGCCCTTGTAGATTGATATTTTCTGTCTACGGTGGTTGCGGTCCTCATATCCGCGATGAGTTTACGCTGGATTTGCCGGAGGATCGGCAGGCTTCGCAGGTGGCGTTTCGCTTTGCCCCGGATTCCCCGGCTCTGGGTGTCATCGTGCTGGTCCGGGATGAGCAATATGAGCTCATTAACAAGTATAAGGAGAGCCCCATCGAGACAGCGAAGAAGCATGGACTCACCTGGTTGCCGGTGACTCCGGAGAACAAGGGGCACTTCCTGCTGCCCCTGACTGGTGGTGTGCTGCATTTTGTGCCGGTGTATTATAAAACTGAGACCGTTAATCCCGGCGACCCTCCGTGGCAGGTGCCGATTTTCCACCTGCGCCGTCTTCCTGAAGAAACAGGAAACCTCCTGAAAATACCGCAGAAAACCGGCAAAATTAGAAAAGTTCTAAATATGCCGCATAATCGGCTTGCTTTTGTGCGGGGAATCTGTATAGTGGGGTTTCCGTTAACCAACTATAGAAACGTCTAGTATGAGCGACAAAGTATTATTCTTCGACACCACGCTTCGCGATGGTGAGCAGTGCCCGGGAGCTTCCATGAATCTCCGGCAGAAGCTGGAGGTAGCACGTCAGCTCGAGAAACTAGGCGTGGATATCATCGAGGCCGGTTTCCCTTGCATCTCTGATGGCGACTTCGAGGCCGTGTTCACCATTGCCAACACGGTGAAGAAGTGCCGCATTGCTGGTCTTGCCCGCTGCGTGGAGAATGACATCCGCCGCGCTGCCTCTGCAGTGGCTCCCGCCGGCGACCGTGGCCGTATTCACACTTTCCTGGCCACTAGTCCGCTGCACCGCGAGTTCAAGCTCAAGAAGAGCAAGGAGGAAATCATCGAGATGGCTGTGGCCGGTGTGAAGCTTGCCAAGAGCCTGGTGAATGATGTGGAATTCTCTGCCGAAGACGCCAGCCGCACCGAGCATGACTACCTTGCCCAGGTGGTGGAGGCTGTCATCGAGGCCGGTGCCACCACCGTGAACCTGCCGGACACCGTGGGTTTCACCACGCCGCAGGAATACATCGCCATGATTGACTATGTGGTCAAGAATGTGAAGAATATCGACAAGGCCATCATTTCCGTGCACTGCCACAACGACATCGGCCTGGCCGTGGCCAACTCTCTGGCCGCTGTGACCGCCGGTGCCCGCCAGGTGGAAGGCACCATCAACGGTATCGGCGAGCGCGCCGGTAACGCCGCCATCGAGGAAGTGGCCATGGCGCTTTCCACCCGTCCGGAAGCCTTCGGCTTTGCTTCCGGAGAGAAGCCGCACAACCTCGAGACCCGCGAAATCGTGAAGACCAGCCGCGTGGTGGCCAGCATGAGCGGCCTTTCCGTGCAGCGCTCCAAGGCTATTGTGGGTGAGAACGCCTTTGCTCACAGCTCCGGTATTCACCAGCACGGCATTCTGGCCAAGCGTGAGACTTACGAGGTAATCGACCCCGCCGAAGTGGGCTGGGGCGAGACTGAACTTCCGCTCACCAAGCACTCCGGCCGCGCTGCTGTGAAGGCTCGTCTCGAGAAGCTGGGCTACAACCTTTCCGATACTGAGATCACCCATGTGTTCGAGCGTTTCAAGAAGGTGGGCGACAGCAAGAAGTTCGTGTACGATGACGACCTCGCATCCCTCGTGAACGACTCGCTCGACACCTGCGACGGTACCTGGAAGATGGTGGACATCCAGTTCGTGGCCGGTTCTGCCGCCCGTCCCACTGCCACCGTGCAGCTGGAGAAGGATGGCAAGCTCTACATGGACTGCGCCATCGGCAATGGCCCCGTGAACGCCTGCTTCAAGGCCATCGACCGCATCACGAAGAGCAAGGGTTCCCTGGTGGATTACAATGTGCGCTCCACCTCCATCGGTCAGGATGCTCTGGGTGAGGTGACGGTGAAGGTGCAGTTCGGCGCCTGCGAATGCAAGCCTGTTTCCGGCAAGGGTGCC
>JAGBZE010000064.1 GCA_017628435.1 Akkermansia sp. | reverse complement strand
GATGAGCATGGTCTGGTAGAGGTTGTGGAGCTGCCCGGTCATCCCTACTTCATTGCCTGCCAGTATCACCCCGAGTTCCAGAGTCGTCCGAACAGCGCTCACCCGCTCTTCTCCGGTCTGGTGGCTGCCGCGCTGGAAGCCCAGCAGGCATAACGCACAACGATTTATACCCGGCGGTGGGCGCAGTTTCGCCCGCCGCCGCTTTTGCTTTTTCCTATGATTGATATACTGGTAGTTCTGGCGTATTTCTGCGCCATCTTCGGCATTGGCCTCTATGTGGGGCGCAAGCAGGAAAGCCTGGAAAGCTATGCTCTTGGCAATCGCAATCTGCCCTGGTGGGCGATTCTGGCCTCCATTCTGGCGGCAGAAATCAGCGCAGCTACCTTCCTGGGAGCCCCCGGCGAGGGCTTTGCTCTGCGCAATTTCACCTACGCGCAGCTGGCCATCGGCACCATTCTGGGCCGCATTATCGTGGGGCGCCTGTTTTTGAAACCTTACTACCAGTACAATGTGGTTTCTATTTACGAGTACCTGGAGAAGCGCTTCGGCCTCACCACCCGCCGCTGGGCCAGCATCACTTTCCTTATCAGCCGCGTGCTGGCCAGTGGTACGCGCCTGTTCTTCGCCGGTATTCTGCTGGTGATTGCCTACATGATGGTGACAGGCCAGGAGAGCGCCGGGCAGATGGAAACTGTGGTCATCTATATTGCGGCGCTCACTTTCATTACCATTGCCACGGCAGTGTACACTACCCTGGGTGGTCTTAAAGCCGTGGTGTGGACGGATGTGCTGCAGGCCTCCATCCTGGCTGTTTCCCTGGTCACCACCATTGGCGTGCTGCTCTTCAGCATCAAGGCCGATGGAAGCTGGGGCGCCGCCTGGGATGCCATCTGCTACCACCTGGGTAATAAAGATTATAATCCCTGCGAAATCAAGAATTTGAAACCCTGGGCTTTCTTCGATTCCGGGCTTACGGGGCAGGGGATTGTGGCGGATATCAGGAATATCCTGAGCAGTGAGTACACCCTGTGGAGCGCGGTGCTGGGCTCCACGTTTATCACCATGGCCACACACGGCACCGACCAGGATATGGTGCAGCGCATGCTGGCCGCCCCGGACAGCAAGAAGGGTGCCCGTGCGGTGATTCTCTCCGGCCTCATGGATATGCCCATCGTGCTGGTATTCATCTCCTGCGGCATGCTGCTCTTTGTGTATTTTGCTCAGAACGGCATTACCCCGCCGGAGAAGCAGATTGAGATTTTCCCTTGGTTCATCATTCACTGCCTGCCGGTGGGCGTGCGCGGCCTGCTGGTGGCTGCTCTGCTGGCCACGGCCATGGGCTCGCTTTCCACAGCGCTGAATGCGCTGGCCACCACCGCCACCCGCGACTGGTATGTGGACGTGTTCCGTCCGCAGGCAGAGCAGGCTGAACAGCTGCGCGCCGTGCGCTGGCTCACCGTGTTCTTTGCTGTGCTGCTTATTGTGGTGGGTGCGGGTACCGCCTGGCTCACCGTGATGGACCCGACCGTGCGTATTCTTCCCATTGCGCTGGGTATTTTCGGCTACACCTACGGCTCCCTGCTGGGGGTATTCCTGCTGGGTATGCTTACCCGTAGCCGTGGCAATGACCTGGGCAACTGCGTGGCCATGCTTTGCGGCTTTGCTGTGGTGATTCTGCTGGAAATCGGTGGCCGCCAGGGCTGGCTGCCGGGCATTGCCTTCCCCTGGCGTGTGACGGTAGGCACTCTGGTGACCTTTGCCGTGGGCTGCCTGTTTCGCACGCCGATAGTTAAAATAGCTAAATAACACTTGTATTTCTCAATAGATTGTGTATACTTCGGCTATGTCAACGGAGACTGCCCCCAGCTTTGAGATTCAGCAGGAAGCCCTTTCGTCCGCCATTGTGGAGCTGAACAGCATGTGCCCCTGCGATGGCGTTATCATGACCCGGAACGGTGAGGTGAAAGTGGGGTATGAAAGCGATGCAGATTTTCTCTGCATGCTCATTCCCGCAGGTGTGCTGGCCCGCCAGCTTACGGCAGATGGGCTCTCCTCTTATACTGGCAAGGAATTGAAGAAATGGGCTGATTCCTACGAGCGGGAACCTCTTCAGACTAAGGTGAATGCCGCCCTTTGAATTTAAAACCAGATACGAATATGAAGATGAAATATATACTGCTGCTTGCTGCTGCTCTGTTCTCTTTCGCTGCACCGATGGCTGATGCTGCCCCCAAGAAAAGTAAGAAGAGCAAGAAGGCCAAAGTCACTGAAGTGGTTGCGGATGAATTTGATATATTCAGCCCTACAGAAGCAGAAGATGCCCGCAACGCCCGCAAGGCTGCTAAGGAGAAAAAGGCTGCTGAGGAAGCCGAGGAGAAGGAGCGTGTCCGTTCTCTTTCCCGAGAGGAGCGTAACGAGGAATTCCTGATGGTATCAGAAGACACAAAATTCCATATCGAAAATCAACGTAAGACTATCAAGATTCTTCGTAGCGTGCGTGATGAAAAGTCTGCAGCCCGTGCCGTAAAACCGCTTGAGAAGATTTATGGCGAGGCAATCGAGTATGAGGCTGTTGATGGTGAGGTGACCGCAATGGGTACGGTGAAGCTTCTGGAGGAAGATGAAACCAAAATTCCAGTGCGTCAGGCCTATCGTTCGGTTGTTTCTTCCCTTAACCGCAACATCAATAAGGAAGTTACCCGTATTTCAGCGCTGAAGATTACGCATAAGAAGTTCAACGGCGCCATTCAGAGAATGATGGATGCTCAGCGATAAGTCTTTCTGTCTTTCTGAAACTAAGAGCCCCGCTCCTTAATGGAGTGGGGCTTTATTTGTTCGTGTAGAGGTTTGGTTACTGCTCCAGCCATTCCCTGATGCCAGCGGTGGGGAATCGGAGATCGTTTCGGAGGAACGGGCGGAGCTGTTTTGCTGCCCTCTCCTTTGTCCCGAAGAGTTGTTCCGGGGTAAAGCATTGTTCTGCTGGTATATTCAGCTTGTGCTGAAGAACAAGCAGCAGACAACGTAGTGAGGGTGAACGGTGGCGTTCCTCCTTATACAGTCTGCAGCCCAGCTCCCATGCTTCCTGTTCGCGGCCGCGAATGCGGCAAAGGTTATAAAACACCCAGCGGTGATACATGGGTGAGGCTCCCAGCTCTATTGCTCGGCGGTAATCTTCCACTGCCCGGGTGAAATTGGTGCGGCGCGCCAGATCTTCGTCAAAGGAACCCATCTGAAGCCAGAGCAGGCTGCTTTCTGGATTATTGGCTATGCCTTCCTGCAGGAAATGTTCTGCTGCATCCAGATAGCCCTTGTTCAACTGAGCCTGTTCATATTCCCCCAGATTCTCATTGTTGCTTACCCATGCCACTGCGTTCTTTGCCATGTCGACAGAGGCGCGAATCCAGTAATTGACGCGCTGCGGGCAGAGAGTGGTAATCTGTGTCCAGCGCCGCTGAGCCCGGGGCCAGTCTTGCTGCATCCATGCATTTGTGGCATCTATACAGAGCATTTCTGCTGCAAAGGTGCGCAGCCCGCCCAAGCTGAAAATGGCAAGCTGCTGGGCAAGACCATCTGTCTGCGTGTAATCCAGTGGTGCGAGTATAAGTCTGGCCTTCTGTTCCTGCTGTTGCAGGGTGTTGCGCAGTGGCTGAAAACACCAGCCAGCCACAGCCAGCAGGAGTACGGCTCCGGCATAACGCAGGGTAGGTCTCAGAAATCTGGCAGTTATTGGCATCATGCAAGGTTGAGTCTCGCGCGTATGTCTGCTGCCAGCTGCTCCCAATGCGGTACCTGTGCTCCGGCTTCGTGAGCGCGGGCCAGCGTGCTTCCCCAGATGGCGTCATACTCCACCTGGCGTCCGCGTATGTAATCTACTGCGCTGCTCGGGATGAACTCGCCCATAATACGTGTGCGCTCCATCTGGCTGTGCACGATATCCATGGGCAGCGGGTACCCACGCCTTTCTGCCGCCTGGCAGACTTCTTCCATGATGGCGCGAGCTCGTTCATCCTGCCCCGGCAGGGTAAAGAGCTTCTTGACACTGATGCCGCCGTGCGCCACACACAGCCCGTTGAAGGGGATGTTCCAGGTGAGCTTGCACCACTGAATCTGCTCCGCGTGGTCAAAGGCTGTGCTGCCAATACGTGCTTGCTCGAACATTGAGGCAAATTCCCTGGCTCGGGCGGAGCCCTTGTCTGAGCTTACAAAGGGAGCAAATTGGATATCGCCGCCCTCCAGGTGGCGGATTTTGCCGGGTTCATCCATCATGCAGCACACGAAGCAAAGCCCGATGTAAACCCGCTCAGCCGGCACATAGGCGGAAATTGACTCCGCATTTCCCATGCCGTTCTGGAAAGTCAGCACCTCTGTATCCGCTCCGATCAGAGCAGGAAGATAGGCACCAAGCTGGCTGTTGCAAGTGGTTTTCCAGCATACAATTACCAAGTCTACAGGTCCGCATTCTTCCGCTTTCCTGCATACATTTACCTGAGGCAGGTGAATATCTCCATGCACACTTTCTACATGCAGGCCATCTGTTTTCAGTGGTTCGCATACAGAACGCCCGATGAAGCATACCTCGTGACCGGCTTCCACCAGGCGTGCGCCGTAGTAGCATCCCAGGGCTCCTGCTCCCAATATGGCAATTTTCATGCCCCTAGACTAGCATTTGTGCCCTAATCATGCAATAAAAAAGGGTGTACACACACTTTTGCCTTGCAATCTCACGCTAAAAACGGTATTTAGGAACCACTTATATCAACCCGGGCGGGCCTGTTTGCCTGCCCTACAAACAATACAACAGAACCACCATGGGTCAACAACATCGTAAGGAGACGAAGCGTCGCCGCCGCACTGCCTACATCAAGCGCCAGAAGGAAATCGCCAAGAACAGCAAGAACACCACGCCTGTTCAGATGGCCAAGAAGGTTTCCAAGGACTAATTTCGCCTCCGGACTGAACAAGTCTTTAAAAACGGCACTGCCTGTCTAATCAGGCAGTGCCGTTTCCTATAACTATCAGGTTATGAAGTCTTCCTGCGTGGAAAATATGATTATCAGGAGCCCTCGCTCTTACTCTGGGCTGCTGGCTGTGTTGTCCGGAGCTTGCTTATGTCAGAGCAGGTTGTCAACCAGAAGTTGACCATGTAGCATGCAAAGCAGATGGTGAAAGCCATGCCAAGCCAGTTGATTATTTTACCCAGCATTTTCCAGCGGGTAATAAGGGCAACAGCAAAGATAATCAAACTGACAACAACTCCTATTATCGCATAGATAATGGTTCCTTTCGTATCGTAAATAAAGTCCTTGCCGTCGAATGTTCTTGTTGTGGCAAGGTGGATAACAGCGGGTGTAAGACCCAGCATGAGCGTTGCTCCAAAGCAATCCCAGCTGTTAAATGCGTTCAAATCTTCCTCTTGTTCACTCATGCAGGTGAAGTATAACCTGCCATGTGCTGCAAGGCAATTCCTTTTTTTGTATAGTGTGTTCGCTGGATAGAATTTGCTTTACAAAAGTAGAATAATCAGGCATGCTCTGCGCCGTCTATGTCATTCTCAGAACTTGGAATTTGCCCTGAAATCCTGGAGGCCATTGAAGTGCTTGGCTTTGAAACCCCTTCTCCTATTCAGGAACGAGCCATCCCCCCGGCTTTGAATGGGGCTGATATTCTGGGCCTTTCCCATACCGGTTCCGGCAAGACGCTGGCATTTTCCATACCCGCGCTCGAGAGCATTGACCCCGCTGTGCGTGCGGTGCAGGTGCTTTGCCTGGCTCCCACTCGCGAGTTGGCAGTACAGATATGCCGGGAGGTTGACAAACTGGCCCTATTCCTGGACGGCGTTTCTGCGGTGCCGATTTACGGTGGTGCATCCTTCGGCCCCCAGCTGGCAGCGTTGAAACGAGGTGTGCAGTTTGTGGTGGGGACTCCCGGCCGCGTTATCGACCTCATGGAGCAGGGCGAATTGAAGGTTGACCATATTTCCATGCTCATTCTGGATGAGGCAGATGAGATGCTGGATATGGGGTTCCAGGAGGATATTGAGCGCGTGGTGGCTCTGCTGCCGGAAGAACGCCAGACTCTTCTGTTCTCGGCTACCATGTCTCCTGCTATCCGTAAACTGGTGGATATGGTGGCTGGTGAGCCGCTTGAAATTGAGATTGAGCGTCCGCAGCTTACGGTGCCTACCTGTGAGCAGTGTGTGTATGAAGTGGTGTTTTCCTCCCGAATTGAGGTGCTCAGCCGCCTGATTGAGATGGGCCGCATGAAGCGTGGTCTTGTTTTTGCTAACACCAAGCGTGTGGTGGATGATATTGTGGACGGACTGCTGGCCCGTGGCTATGCAGTGGATCGCTTGCATGGTGATATGCCGCAGACTCTGCGCGAGCGTGTGATGGATTCTTTCCGCAAGGGGAATCTCACCGTGCTGGTGGCTACGGATATTGCTGCCCGTGGGTTGGACATTGACGATGTGGACACCGTGGTGAATTTCGAGCTTCCCCGCGACCCGGAGGATTATGTACACCGCATTGGCCGCACGGCTCGTGCTGGCCGCAAGGGACGGGCTGTTTCCTTTATTGGTCGCCGCGATTTCTCCCTGTTGGCTCGTCTGGAGCGTTTTGTAGGTGTACGCATGCAGCGCGAAAAGGTGATGACCGGAGCTCAGGTGGAAGACGTACGCCGGGAATCGCTGGTGGATGAGATTCTGGAAAAGGCTACCATGGCAGTTGAGTTGCCGGATGAGCTTCGCGATATTGATATGCCTGCAGAGCAGCTGCTGGCGGCTATGTTCAATCTGCTTGTTGCCAAGACCAGTCGCGAGCTGCAGCCCATTCCGGAGGACCGTCCCAGCAAGTTCACTCGCACTTCTCGTTCTGTGGCTGATGAGGCAGCCCCCGTGGAGAAGGGGAACGACTGGAGCAGTCTGCAGCAGAGCGTGACGCTGTTCATGAATGGTGGTAAGTTGCTTGGCCTTCGTCCTAAGGATATTGCCGGACTTTTCTACAACGAAGGCGGGGCTCCCAAGGGCAGCGTTGGCGATATCCGCCTCTTCCTGAAACATTCGCTTATTGAAGTGACCCCTGAGATTGCTCCCCAGCTTATTGAGCGGCTTGGAACATGCCATATCTGCGGCTATGAGGTGAATATCCGTGAGGATAAGGGGCGCCCGGAGGGTGGAAGTGCTCCCTTTGAGCGCGAGTACCGCCCCCGCGAGCGAGAGCGCCGAGGCGCTACTTATAGCGGCCGTGGCAATACCGGTTTCCGCCGTGAACGAGAGGAGCGTGGCGGCTCCCGCGGTCGTCGTGATTCCCGTGAGCGCGGTGTAGAGCGTGGTGAACGTGTGTTCTACGACAAATTCAGCCGTCGTCCGCGTCGGCGCGACTAAAAATACGCCTTATTTCAGCATGTTTTCGGCAGCGGTTCGCGTACCGCTGCCTTTTTTATCTTGACCAGAACATAAACTGTGTTATAACGGAAGTAACGCTGTAGTTCACCTTAGCTATGAAACTGAACGTATATACCACAGTTTGTGCTGTGCTCACCTTGGTGCTCTGCATCATTCTGGGAGCTCTCTTCGGGACGGCTACGCCCTGTGTAGAGGCTGTTGACGCTGCCTGTGCGAGCAGTATGCAGCAGGCGGTTGTTGGTTGCAGCAAGAGATGATGCGGTAGGTGCTCTCCCCCTGCCAGTTAACAAACAAAGGCGCAGTCAGGCATAAAGCCTGCTGCGCCTTTTTGATGAGCCAGTGGCGGGATTATCAGAACTCAACGTGAGCCTGCAGACCTGTGGCACTTACTGTGGAAACAGTGCGGTAGGCGGGATCAATGTAGAGCTGGTAGTAGGGTGCCACGGACATATAATCATTCACCTGCACACGGTAGGTGAGCTCGATTACCTTCTCATACTCGTTCACCAGAGGGGCGGCATCGCCGTCGCCGCACTTGTACACACCAAAGCCTGCGCCAAGGTAATCCTGCGGACGGTTGGGAACCAGTCGCAGTGTGGTGCCCACCATGGCTTCCTTGCGGGCGCGAACATGCTCGCTGCTGGCCAGTGCCAGTCGGGCATACACCTTCACGCGGTCGCTAAGGTCGTATTCAACGCCGCTCATGATACCTACTGCGTTGTGTTCCTCCTCCACACCGCGGGAACCAGTGGCATCCACGCTGGTGAAGAAGGAAGCGAGGCGCCAGGTACCCTTGCCCTCATTGAAGCAATGCCCCCATTCGCCCTGTACAGCGTAGCCATTGGTGTTGTTCCAGTTCAGGAAGTTGTCGCCCAGTCCGAGCCCTGTGCCGATGAATGCGGCGGTCACAAAGTTATTCTTGTCGATTTCATGCTGAAGCACAGCACCGGGAGTACCATAGTACATGGGCAGCACGGGGGACTTCTCGAACGCATCGTTCATGAAACGGGCGTGTCCGATGCGGTCAAAATACATGCTCATCCAGATAGCACCCACATTCAGGCATGTGCGCTTATTGTTGAAGTACTGGCGCAGGGTGGCATTCATGATGTAGAGACCGGCTGCACCCACGCTATCGGTGTGTGCCCAGGTGCCAATGCCCATGCCATCGGTGTAGAAACGAGCAGGATCAGCAGAATCGTGGTCAAGCCCCCAGGAGCCGGCCAGTGACAGGTTGAACCAGGTGCCGCCGTTCACATTGTCCTGAATGAGGCGCTGATCCAGAGAACTGAAATACAACAGGGAAAGGTTGTCATTATCGTAGCCTTCGCTCTGGTTGTCGACGGCCCAGTAAGCGCCGTACAACTCAACATAGAAAGCAGTGCCAGTGGTGTCGTAAAGCTTCTTTTTCCAGGCAGGGGCAGATTCGCCGGGAATGGCAAGAGGACCATCATAAAAGCGGTGGAAGGTGCAGGATTCCGGGGTGGGTGTGGTGTCAACACAGGGTTCACCTGCCTGGACTACGCCTGCCATTGCCAACAGGGATAGGAAGAGATTTTTGATTTTCATATGTGTGGATTAGAAGATGCGGGAGTGTATCACATTCTAACTGATATGACAAGCAAAACCGTCGGTTCCTTGTGCAGAAACCAACGGCCTTGCATAATTTTATGCATTTTATTCGTTTAGAAGGACAGATGAGCCTGAACCCCCGTGGCACTAACTGTGCTTACGCTGCGGTAGGCGGGGTCGAAGTACACTTGGTAGTACGGTGCAACGGTGATGTACTTGTCCACTTGCACGTTATAGGTGAATTCGAGCACTTTTTCAAACTCATTCTCCAGTTTCTTGGTGGCCGTTTCTGCTCCCTTGTATAGCCCGAAGCCAATGCCGAGATAATCAGAGGGGCGTGTGGGGACTACACGCAGGGTGGTGCCAACCATGGCTTCCTTGCGGCAACGCTGGTACTCACTGCTGGCCCATGCCAGGCGGGCGTACACCTTGGCGATATCGTTCATCTGGTATTCCAGACCGGTCATAATGCCAAAGGCGTTGTGCTCGCACTCGCGGCCAGAGCCGTCATCGGCATCCTCGCTGGTGAAGAAGGGGGCTACGCGCCAGATACCCTTGTCATCGGCGAATTCGTGACCCCATTCGCCCACAACAGTGTAACCTATGGTATTATCGAAATTATAGGGGTTCTGGCCGCCGGGAACCCCAGTACCCACCAAGGCAAGTGTGGCAAAGTTGTCTTCATTCACCTCCACCTGCATCACTGCGCCGGGCTGCTGCCATACCAGCGGCAGTACCGGGGATTTCTCGAAGGCATCGTTGGCAAAGCGAGCGTGGCTTATACGGTCGAAATACTGGCTCATCCAGATGATGCCACCGTTGAAGCATACGCGCTTGTTGTAGAAGTACTGTTTGAGAGTAAGGTTCAGCAGGTAGAGATTGGCCGGGCCGAAGAGATCTGTGTTGTGCCAGGTTGCAGAGCCGAAACCTCCATCGAAGAAGGCGCTTTGGCTGGCTGTGTCGTGATCAAGCCCCCAGGAGCCCATCACATCAGCGCGCAGCCAGGTGCCGCCGTTGATGTCGTCCTTGATGATGCGCTGGTCAACGCGGGCCCAGAGTTTGCTGATGACGTTGTTGGAATTGAAGCCATCTGCCTGGTTATCGATAGCCCAGTAGCCGAAGCCCAGCTCAGCGTTGAACATGGTGCCGGTTTTTTCGAACATTGCCCTCTTGTATGCAGGCGTGCCTTCGCCAGGAAGCTGAAGCCCGCCGTTGTAGAAAAACTTGCCGGGAGCGTAGTCGCAGGTCTCGCCAGCCTGAACCATGGCCATGGCTGCAAGAGCAGGAATAAAGAGAGTTCTAATCTTCATAATGCTAATAAAGAGTGTGTGCGGCGGCACTGTATCACACTCTAACTGCAAAGACAAGAAAATAAGCTCTTGCCTTCGCCTTTGCTGTTGAATAGACGAATCCGCGGAAAATAGTAAGTTCAAGGACGGCGCGGGGCGTTGTCCTCCTGGCGGAAGTTGAGCTGCAGGGAGTCAAAGTAGGGCGTCTGGGCTTCGAGTCGGTGGGCGAACTCATCGGGGAAAACAGGCAGGCCGTAGCGCCAGGCTTTTTCGGCCAGGGCGCAGATGCGGGGCACGAGCATGTATTCCAGCTTTTTCATGTCCGGTATGCACTCGCTCCAGAGGTTGGCCTGCATGCCGATGACTTTGTTGCCGGGAACTGAGGTGTCGAAGGTGAGCACGTGTTTCCAGTCTATATGATCGAACCCGGTGAGCCCGGAGTAGAAAGGCTTTACTTCTTCGTTTGTACTTTGCGGGAAGTTGAAATAGAAGGCGTGAATGGGGCAGAGTATGAGCTCGTGGTCACGGCGGGCGGCGATGCGGGCGTGGTCCATGCCGCGCCAGGCCATTACCACGGCATCCTGCGGGAGTTGCGGGGCACACATGATTTCATCCCACCCCACCATGCGGCGGCCATGCTTGCGCAGCACCTGGGCGCAGAGGTGGGTGAAGTAATCCTGAATCTGGCTTTCGCGGGTCATGCCGTGCTGCTGCATGAAGGCCTGGGCGGCGGGGCTTTGCTGCCACTGGTCGCGGGGTACTTCATCACCGCCGATGTGGATGTATGGTGCGCGGGGGAAGAGCGCGCATACCTCGGCCAGCACATCCTCAATGAATTGGAAGGCAAAGGCGTTCGGCCCCATGACATGCGTGAATACGCCCCAGCCGGTGACGACTTCCGGCGCGAAACCGGGGCTGTCCTGGTTGCCCAGCTGCGGGTAGGCGGTCACGGCGGCACTGGCGTGGCCGGGGATTTCGATTTCGGGAATCACGATGATGCCCAGACTGTGCGCGTGCGCCACCACCTCGCGGATGTCGTCCTGCGTGTAGTAGAACTCTACCGGTTTGTTGTCTACCTCTGTCTGCTTAATCCAGCAGGCTGTTCCTTTGCGCTTGCTGCCGATTTCGGTGAGCAGGGGGTACTTCTTAATTTCAATGCGCCAGCCCTGGTCATCGCACAGGTGCCAGTGCAGGCGGTTGAGCTTGTAGCGCGCCATGAGGTTCAGGATGCGCTTGGTATCCGCCACGCTGATGGGGTGGCGGCTTGTGTCGAGCATGATGCCTCGGTGCTCAAGCTGGGGGGCATCCTTCACCCACATGGCTGGCAGCGCCGGCTGCCCGGCGGCGTCTTTCAGCACCGCCTGAGCCAGAGTCTGTGCGGCGGCGTGCAGGGCTTCTGCGCTGCCGACCTCGATGCTGATTCCCAGCGGCGTGACCTTCAGCGAATAGGCTGCGGGGGCCTGGTTGGCCTGGAGCTGCACCTGCAAATCACCTTCCGTTTCCTCGGGCTGAATTTCGAGCCCAGCAGCCATGAGCGCACGGATGGCAGCACGCCCCAGCTCGCTGTGGCTGGTTGCGGAGTCTACCTTGATGCCGTTGCTCAGCAGGAATCCCGGCTGGTTTACGGCCCATTCGTACTGTATTGGAGCAGGAATGAGCGCAGGCTGTTCGGTGACGGGCTGGGAAGGCAGGGCGCAGGCAAGACTAACGGTACAGAGCCCGGCGCACAAAGAGCGGAGGACGTTATTCATAAATCGGAGAAAGGCAGGGGAAATCCTGTCAATATCAGGCGTTGAACTTGTTATCGACCTCTTCCACAAAGCCGAGGGCAATGAGCTGATGTGCTTCGTGCCGCGGAATGCCGCGTGAAAGGAGATAGAAGAGCTGTTCTTCATCCATGGGGCCGGACGCACTGCCGTGGGAGCATCGTACCTTGTCGGCCAGAATCTCCAGTCCGGGCAGAGAGTTTACCGTGGCATCCTCGCTAATCATCAGGTTGCGGTTGCTCTGGTAGGCGTCTGTGTTGTGGGCACCAGGAGCCACATAGATGTTGCCGGCAAAGGTTGCGGTTGTTTTGTCTTCCAGTACGTTTTTGTACAGTAGATTGCTCACCGCCTTGCCTACATGGTGCACCTGGCGCGTATGCTGGTCGAGCACCATGTGCTCCAGCGGGGTATTGGAGGAATAAAGCTGGGTGTCGGAACCTTCGGCGTAGATTTCGGCCACCGTTTCCTCGCGAGCCCAATCGAGATTCAGGAAATTGGTGAGGTGGCGTACTTCTCCACCCATGTTCTGTACATTGGTGATGACCATGCAACGCCCTTGCACCTGCTCCACTCCGGGGCAGAAGGCGTGAAGCTCAACTTTGAGCTTTGCGCCTTCCGCCACCTGGATGTTACGGGCAGCAAAGATAGTGGCTCCGTTCTCGCAGTGAATGTTTTCGATGATATGCGCCTGCACCCCGGGAGCTGCCATGATGAAGGTGCTGGGGGTGTAGAGGCCGGAGCTGCGGTAGTTGATGATGATGGGCGAATCGTAGCTCTTTTCGAGATAAAGGGCATAGCCGCTCCCGAAACGCTGGAGATGCAGGCCGAGCAAGGCATCGGACCCGATGGTGGGCATGAGCATTTCTGTCTGCCGCAGGTCATCGTCATCCGCGGTGATACGGACTGCTTCCTCATCGCAGCCCTGAACTTCAGCGGAGCCTGTGCCGGGAATGTTACTTTGCAGCAGCTCTGCCAGCTCCTTGGCGTATTTATGTGGACGCCCGAAGCGCCAGTCCTCATTCAGACGGTTGGGAATTTCAGCGTTTTCGAAGCGGGCTTTGCTTTCGGCGAGCGCAGCGTTGAGTTTTGCTTCGGCTTCGGCCAGGGCGAAGGCTTCTTCCATGCTCATACTGTCGGGAAAATCCATGGTGTGATGTCGTGCAGTTGGGGGGTTAGCCGATGGAGTCTTCCATCTCCAGGTCGATGAGGCGGCGAAGCTCCACGGAGTATTCCATGGGGAATTCCTTCACCAGGTCGTTGATGAATCCGTTTACGGCGAGGCTCATGGCCTGGGCGCGGGTGAGACCACGCTGCTGCAGGTAGAAGAGCATTTCTTCATCCACCTGGGAGACGGAGGCCTCATGTTGCACGGCGCTGGCGTTGCCGTTCACGGTGATGGCGGGGTAGGTATCGGTGCGGCTGGCTGCATTGATGAGGAGGGCATCGCACTCGGTATTGTTCTTGCAGCCTTTCATGCCTTTGAGCACTTTCACCTCGCCGCGGTAGCTGGCACGCCCTTCACCCACCGAAATGGACTTGGCCACAATGTTGGAAGTGGTTTCGGGGGCAGCATGAATCATGCGTGCGCCGGTGTCCTGCAGCTGGCCGCTGTGTGCCAGGGAGATGCTGACCACCTCGCCACGGGCGCGGCGGCCTTGCAGCACCACGGCGGGATATTTCATGGTGAGCCCGGAGCCCAGGTTGCAGTCAATCCAGCGGATTTCGGCATCCTCCATGGCAAGACCGCGCTGAATCACAAGGTTGTACACATTGGTGGACCAGTTCTGCACGGTTACATACTGGATTTTTGCGCCTTTGAGTGCCACGAGTTCCACCACACCGGAGTGCAGGGTGGCGCTGTCGTACTGCGGGGCAGTGCAGCCTTCCATGTACATGAGCTCGGCTCCTTCATCGGCAATGATGAGGGTACGTTCGAACTGGCCCATGCTTTCGGAATTGATGCGGAAATAGGCCTGCAGCGGCTGGGCGAGTTTCACACCCTTGGGTACGTAGATGAACGAACCGCCGGAGAATGCTGCGTGGTTGAGGGCGGAGAACTTGTTGTCGCCCACAGGAATGACCTTACCGAACCAGGGGCGGAAGATGTGCTCGTATTCCTTGAGACCCTCGGTGGAGTTCACGAAGATGACACCCTGCTTCTGCAGTTCCTCTCGCATATTGGTGTATGCGGTTTCGGAGTCATACTGGGCATCCACACCGGCCAGGAACGCACGTTCCTGCTCCGGCACACCCAGACGCTCGAAGGTCCGCTTCATG
>JAGBZE010000063.1 GCA_017628435.1 Akkermansia sp. | reverse complement strand
CTAGCAGCAGACCTCCCTTGAGCCAGGAAGCGCGGCGGCGGCGGGTTACAAATGCGGGCAATTGCCCAGCCTGGAGCCAGTCGCACCACACCCGTGCAGACAGGCAACGCGCCGCCGCATCCAGCGCCAGATTCTGCATGATGCTTTGCTCCATCACGGTTCTGCCCGGGGGGAGTGGCTGCAAATCATCCTGCACTAGGCGCTGCTGGGCAGCTTCGGGCTGGGTTCCGGAAAGCAGCTCATACCAGGTGGCTGCCAGGGAGTATAAATCCGTCCACGGGCCGATTTTTCCCTTGCCGCTTACCTGTTCGGGGGAGGCATACACCGGGGAAAACTCGCCCTGGGTGGTGGTATCCACCTTGGTGGCTCGGTTCAGCGCAGAGCCGAAATCCACCAGCATCGGGTTGCCATCGGCATCAAACATGATGTTGCCGGGCTTGATATCGCGGTGGATAATCTGCCGGCTGTGCAGGTACTCCAGCGCCGAAAGAAGAGACAATAACCACCGGACCGATTCTTCTGCGGGCACGGCATGCCCCGCTGCAATCTTATCCCGCAGAGAGCCTCCCTCCAGCCAGGGCATCACATAAAACATACTCCCCGACGCCCGGAAAATATCATACACCGGCACCACATGCGCATGGTGCAGGCCGGAGAGCGTCCGGGCTTCCTCGAATACATCGTTAAGCGCGGCTTCATACAGTGGGCGTAATGATTCTGAATGAGGACGTACCTGTCCGGTGGTGGTATCCCGGTGGCAAAGGGCTGTCGGGAAGCATTCTTTGATGGCAACCCGGCGGTTCATGCGGGTGTCCCATGCCTGGTAAAGAACACCGAAGCCCCCTTGCGCCGTGGCTTGTTCCAGTTTATACTGCCCCAGCAGGGTTCCGCAGGGTAGTGCGTTATCAGCCATCTCTGGTATGCCGGGCATCAATTCCGTTAGTGTCAGTTCCCGAGGTGTGGCACTTCATCTGCCAGAAATTCTGCCAGAGTCTTTCCCAGGGCAAAGGCCCGTTTTTCCAGCGCGGCGCGCGTGGCGGCATCGAGACTCAGCGTTATCTTGGTCTCTTCCTCCACCTGCACGCGGCCCGGCAGTACCAGCGGCAGCTCCTTCACCATCTCGCGGATGATATGTACCTTTGCCGCCGGTATCAGTTTCTTGGCCATCCAGTTCCGCACGGTTGCTTCGGAAACATAGCAACGCTCCGCCAGCCAGGCGTAACTGTAATTGTTCGCCTTCAGCCAAATTTTGATACTTTTCTTCAAATCAGACTGGTCTTGCGTCTCCACGGTGCAAAAATAGCATTTCCGAGACACGATGGCAAGCCGTTTGTTGCTTTTTATGTGTAAATTAGCAGATATTGATGAAATGAAGTTGACAAGCTAACGGTTTTGCTACATATTAATGCTTGAAAGTATCCTTATGGTCACTAAAATCATCTTTACCTGTCCTGTTTGCGGCAGTCACGAGCTGATGCAGATTCAGCAGGCTGTGCATCGAGTCCGCATCGTCCTTGCTCGCAACAAGGACGGTGGGTGGTTATCGGTATCCATGGGTGAGGGGCAGGAAATCAAGGGCCACACCTTGGGATTCCGCTGCGCCCGGTGCCGCTACCCGGATGTACCCAACCATGAGGACTCCGATGGTTTTTACTGGCAGACCCTCGACCATGTGGCCGCAGCCGGGGTGCTGAATGACTCTGCGACTCCGCTTACGGTCAAGTGTATCATCTGCCAGCCGGACGGCAGAATACGCTACATCACCCAGGTTCCGCCGCATGGTGGTTCTCTTTCGGTAGCGGAGCGGCAGACCATCCTCACAGCCCACGGCGCGCCGAGCGGCTCTGTGCTGCTTTTAGAAAGTGAAAAATATAGTTGAACGCGATGAAAAAATATACATTAAAAAGAGTTGGGTTCATGCTTGCGCTGTCTGTTATGTTTGCGGGAGGCAGGCTTTATGCAGAAGATAACAATCTGGAAGAACTGAAAAAACAGGCAGAGGCGGGCAATCCGCGTGCTCAGGCAGAACTGGGCAAGTGTTATGAAGAAGGGAAAGGCGTGCCCCAGTCTCTTTCGCAGGCGGCTTCCTTGTATCGCCAGGCCGCAGAGCAGGGAGATGCCGATGCGCAAAGCGAATTGGGAGTGTTTTATTTATTGGGTAAGGGTGGTGTTGAGCGCTCATTCAATGAGGGGGTAAAGTGGCTTCAAAAGGCAGTGAGTCAGGGTCAGCTGGATGCTCTCTGGGCATTAGGTTGTTGCTACATGGAGGGGCTCGGTGTTCAGCGCTCAGAGGCTGAAGGGTTGGCGCTTATCAAAAAAGCAGCAGAGCAGGGCTATGCTGCGGCGCAACTCACTTTAGGCGATTGTTACAGCATGGGCCGGGCTGTGCCTCAATCATACTCAGAGGCTGTAAACTGGTATCGTAAAGCTGCGGAGCAGGGATTTCCCGGCGGGCAGAGAGCGCTGGGAATTTGCTATTTTGAGGGGCATGGAGTAGAGCGTGATGATGCCGTTGCCGTAGATTTATTTACAAAGGCTGCACAAGCAGGAGATAGTGTTGCGCAGCGAATATTGGGGATGTGGCATTTGTCTGGGGAGGGCCCGAATTGCTCCTATAGTGAAGCTTCTGATTGGTTGCATAAATCTGCAGCGCAGGGAGATGCTACAGCTCAGTTTGCTCTTGCTGCGATGTACAAGGAAGGCAAGGGGGTGGATGTGTCGACTGAGCTGTCATATTTCTGGATGAGAAAGGCTGCTGCGCAAGGCGAACCCACAGCAGTCAAGGCTATGACTCTTGTTCCCTGTGAAACGGCAGAGTCATTGCAACGCGATTGGGATGATGCGTTAGCTTATTTGAAAGAACACGGTTACGGAAGTGACAGACTGAAGAAAGCTCTGGCTGTAGACCGGGCTCTGGTTCAGGAGCAACGCTATGAACAGCACCTGAGTTCGTGCCGGAATTGTGGAGAAGATTACCGCGCTAAGGTTCTGGAACACCTTAATCTGTCGAAAGCAATGCTTATGCTGATGAAGCAGGCTGTGTCGACCCCGCCGACGCAACCAAGGTCGTATCCCAGAAGAAGATATATGTGGTAAAAACATCATTCATGAATTTGCATTTCTTGGATCAGCTTCAGAAATTTAAACCTATGTCAGACTTTCAAAAATCACCATTCAAACAGAAATACGTCCTTATCTCATGTGCTGGTGTTGCCATTCTTGCTGCGTTTGGGGGATATGTATTCGTGAACCTCAACCAGCAGATTGCTCAGCAGAACACAACGATTGCTGAGTTGAAATCTTTACTGGAATCAGCCCGGAACACTCAGGTACCTTTGCCAACCAAAAATCCTGTGGAGAAGAATAGCGTGGCACAGGAAACGCCGAGAACGGCAAATCCGGGTGCTCCATCAGCTGCCAAGCGTGCCAGGAAGAAATTAAAAAGCATGGGCATAGATGCCAGCCAGTACACCCCGCTGCTTCTGGAGGCTGCCCGCAATGGCGATGTTGAGCGGCTTCGTCTTCTCGTTGATGCCAAGGCTTTTGTCAACTCTGTGGATAATGAGGGGAGAACTGTCATTTACTCCGCTGCTCGTGAGGGACATGCTGAATGTGTAAAGGTTTTGCTCTCCGTTCCTGGGGTGGATGTTAATAAGGCCAATCAGAACGGTTGGACTCCCCTGAATGTTGCAGCGAACGAAGGCCATGCCGAGTGTGTGAAACTTTTGCTTTCAGCACCCGGGGTGGATGTCAACATGACCACTAAGGACGGTTGGACTCCCCTGAATG
>JAGBZE010000062.1 GCA_017628435.1 Akkermansia sp. | reverse complement strand
GCTTCATGGGAGCTGTGCTGGGGGATGCTGCTGCTGCACGGGAACAGGTGTGGCCAACGCTGGCCATGAGCCTGCTGGCCGCGGAACGCGGTGCTGATATGCACCGTGTGCATGATGTAGCAGAGCTGCGCGGGGCGTTGAGATTGCGCGCGGCTCTTTTCTAATAGTTTTTCTAATATCTTGCTAAATAAGACCGCTGCCGGCAGAATTCCTGCATGCAGTATATCGTTTCCTTAGCGTTACTTGTGGCACTGGCGGCATGGATGGTGGGTGTTTATAATAACCTGAATCATCTGCGGGAGGCTGTATGCAGGTGTTGGAGCCAGTGGCGTGTGGTGACCCAGCGCCGGAATATGGAACTGAAGGATTTTGCCACCAGCCTTTCTTCCTATGTGCCACAGGAATCTTCCTTGCCGGGGAATTTGTTGCGATTGGTGGCTGACTCGGAACGCTCTCTTCTTCTGTCTGATAGACCACGGTGGAGTTCCCGGCATGGGTTTCTGGGCGGGGCGGAACGCCTGCTGCGCATGACTGTGACTCAGGCGGTGCAGGCTGTGGAAATGCAGTCTGATTCTCACCTGCAGCAGCTTTGCCACAGTGTATCGGCCTCTCTCTATCAGCAGGATCAGGTTACGGAGCTATTTAACCATGCTGCGCGGGAGTATAATGCTGCTTTGATGCTGCCCTCTGCACGTATTCTTGCTCCGGTGCTTGGGTTTTCTGCAGTGGACTCTCTGGATGATGCAGAGATGTAGAACGCCCGCAGCTCCTGATGCGGTGCTGCGGGCGTGCAAAGTTACAGGCAATGTCTTCAGGCCTCGCCGTCCGGATAGATGAGTTCCTTCGGGGCGGGGGCAATGGCCTTGATGGTCATCATCACCGGAGTGCCACCCATCTCCAGCGGAAGACGCAGCTTATCGCCAACAGAGTGGCCAATGAGCTTGGCACCCAGCTTGGAGCTGTAGGCTACGATGTTTTCCTCCGGCACGGAATCCCATGCGCCAAGGATGGTGTATACCACGGTGTGGCCCTTCGGTGCGGAGAAGGTGACCTGTGTGCCCATGCCGGTTGTGCTGCAATCCACATTGGCAAAGTCGGTCGGGTCTGCCTGAGCCAGCATACGGGAAAGTTCCTCGCTACGGCGGAGCAGTACGCGCTGGGTGGCGCGGGCATCCTGGTAACCACCATTTTCGCGAAGGTCGCCCTCTGCGCGGGTGATTTCCAGGTCATGCTTGTTCTTGGGCAGGCGCACGTTGATGATATCCTCGAGCTCTGCCTTGCGGGCGGCGTAGGAACGCAGGGAAACAAACATGCTCTGCTTCTCCTTGCTGCTGCGGCGGTTCAACGCGATTTCCTGCAGGCTGGGGTGTACCTTCATCATGTTAGCCAGCAACAGATTGCGGTCAAGATCAGGAAGTACAGAAGAATCATACAGAGCCTTGGCGAAGGGGCGGGCCTCCAGCTCGGAAAGACCGCTTACCAGGTCGGGGGTGAGCTCCTTGTCGTCCAGCAGCAGGTTGCGCAGACGCAGGGCGCGGTTGGGGCCACCTTCAGAGCTGTCGCGCTCGATTGCGCTCATAATGGCGGCACCAAGCGGCATGAGGTTCTTGTTCACGACCTCTGCGGAAATGCCCTTGCGTTCCTTGCAAATCCAGATGAGAACCTCGGGGCTCAGGCTCTGGCGGGAAATGCCGTTGGCCAGGTCGTTGAAGAGCTGCTCCTTGGCGCCCTTGGAGATGATGAACTCTGCGGCGGGGGCTGTCACCTTGGCGCCGCCGAACAGGAAGATGTTGGTAGCGTAAGGAAGCCAGCTTTCACCCATAGCTTCGGGAAGAGCTGCGTATACCTCATTCTGGCGGGCTGCGGAAAGCTCACCGATGTAACCTACGAGTTCTTCAGAGGTGATGGTTTTGAGCTTCTCTGCCATGGTGGTGATGTTCTCCACGCCTGCGGCTGTCAGGGCTGCATCCATGGCTGCCTTGTCCTCAGGGGAGGGGGCGGCAGCCTCCATTACCTGGTCGCGGATGATGATGAGCTCCAGAACGTGCTGGGGCTCAGTGAAGCCGCGGGCGATGTCTTCCTCCATGGACTTCACCAGCTTGGCGGCAAGTTCGTATTGCCCCTTGAGCACATCCAGACGAGCCTGATCCAGAATGCGTACGCAGGATTCCAGAGATGTTGCGTCGGTGTAGTCGTCAACCAGAGCTTCGGCTGCGGATGTGGCCTTGCGCAGCGCGATGGCCTCGCCTCGCTTGGTGGGCAGGCGGAAACTGGGATTATCGCGCATGGCGGTGCGGGCGGTCTCCCACCAGCTCTTCCAGCTGGTTTCGGGAATGACTCGGCCGCTGAGGAATTTTTCGAGATCTTCCGGCTGCATGGGCAGCACATCGTTAATGCCTTCGCGGAGGGAAATGTTGTTGGTAAGGACCAGCCGAATGAAATCGAGCATCGTGTCCTTATTGGTGGCCTGCTTGGTGCAGCCTTCGGGGTCATCAAAGCAGGTGATGAGGAAGTGACCTGCCGGAATGGATGTCAGCTGATTGAAGGCAAGCTTGAGGCCAAAGATTTTGCCTGCGTTGCCTTTTTCAAAGTCAATCTTGATTTTGCTCTTGGTCAGGGACCAGGCTGCAACCTTGCCCACACCAAAATCCTGGTGTATAACATATTTACCGGGAGCGAACAGATTGAGTCGGGCTGCAAAGTCAGCCGGAATTTTGCCAGCGGATACTAATTTTTCAAGGTCGGCATGCATACGTGAGTGACATGATACCATATCTTTCGTCAAGGTCAATCCCTGACAGTGATTTTTCTTTAACTTTTTTCGGGGGGCTGCGATAAAAGAGCCCTCCTGCACCATGTAGGCGCGGGAGGGCGAGAAGGGAAGGAGAATCTGCCCGCGTTATTCGCCGCGCACGGTAGTGGTGTGTCGCTTGATGATGCCCATGTAGTTGTTGGTGGCCTTGGTGATGGAGCTGATATTGGTGATACCTCCATTCTGTTGGGCTGTATCCACAGAAGCATCACCGGAATCCCATAACCAGAACCACGTAGTGGCGGTGGATACTCCGATTCGCGTAGGAATCGGACCGCCCGTTGCATCCGGAATATCAGTATTGCGCACCGGTTGCTGGAGCAGACAGGCGGTGCATAAGAATATGGGCAGGAGCAGAAGTGCGTGCTTCATGGAATGCGATGGCTGGATCTCAGGGAGTAGTGGCGGTAGGTTGCAGAAGTTTCAGAACCTCGGGGAAGGGGCAGACTTTAGTGGCTTCTTCTGCTCCGGTTGCACCAGCCTTGAGCAGGAGTTTTACAGTTTCCGCGTGTCCATTGTGAGCGGCTTGCATGAGTGGGGTCCAGTCGTCTTCATCTTTGGCATTTACGTCGGCTCCTGCGGCCAGCAGTGATTTGACAATGGCCGTGTGGCCGTTGATGGCCGCTACGATGAGGGGGGTCCACCCACTGTCGGATTTCGCGTCGTGCTGGGCTCCTGCGGCCAACAGGGTGTCCACGGTCTTTTTGTCATCACTCATTACGGCGAGAGTGAGGGCTGTTTCTTTGTCCTTGCTGGGCGTTTCCTTGCGGGCTCCTGCGTCCAGCAGAACCTTCACGGCATCTGCTTTGCCTGCCTCGGCTGCGTGGGAGAGTGGGGTTCGCCAACGGTGCCCTCTTGTTTCGATGTTAGCCCCGGCCGCAATGAGGGTTTTGAGCGTTTCCAGTTCGCCTTCCTTGGCGGCATGGGCCAGGGCTGTGAGTCCGGCTTTATCCTTTGCTTCAATATCAGCCTTGTTCAGCAGCAAAGCCTGCATGGTTTCTACATGGCCGTTTGCTGCGGCATATATAAGAGCAGTTGCACCATCTCCATCTGTCTCGCGGATGCTCTTAGGATTATCTTTCAGGAAAGCAAGTACATGAGTGGTATCGCCGTTTGCTGCGGCATCCAGAATGTCGCGAGCCTGCTCAGCTCCTTCGTGTACCACGATTCTGCCACCCGGCAGCAGGGTCATGATCTCTGTGTATCCCTGGGCTTTTGCGTAATCAAGAGCCGTGTTGCCCTGCTTGTCCTTAGCTTCTGCATTCACCCTGGCATCCAGCAGAACCTGCACAACGTCCGCATGCCCATTAAATGCTGCGGTCATCAGCGGAGTGTCGCCTGTGGGCATGGTGGCTTCCTTGTTGGCTCCGGCGTTGATGAGTGCCGCAACAACATCATCGTGTCCCTTTGCGGCTGCAAGAAGAAGCGGCGTTTCTCCGGAACGTAGCTTTGCTTCCAGATCAGGCTTGGCTGTAAGAAGAAGCAGTGTGGTCTGCAGGTCTCCATTGGCGGCGGCAAAGTGCAGGGCACTTTCCCCCGCGTAGGAACGTGTCGAAACGGAGGCTCCTGCATCCAGCAGAACCTTCACCGTTTCATGATAACCACGGGCGGCGGCCATGAGAAGTGGTGTGCCACCCTCTTTCATTCGGGCTTCCTTGTTGGCTCCGGCATCCAGCAGCAATTTCACCATGGCGGTCTGGCCGGAGCCGGCTGAATGTAATAAAGGCGTCCAGCCTGTTTTATCCCGAGGATTCAGGTGAGCCTTCGCGTTGATGAGTTCTCGTGCTATCTCCACATGCCCCGTTCGGGTGGATAGGTAAAGAGCGGTTTCTCCTGTGGGTAAGGCGGCATTGACCTCTGCTCCTGCTGCAATAAGAGCTTTCACGATTTCGCCGTGCCCGTTGAATGCTGCAAACATCAGAGCGGTTTCCCCCTGGGGGCCTGTCTTTTCTTTGTTGGCGTTGGCAGCCAGCAGAGCTTGTACTACGGCAAGGTGTCCGTTGGTACAGGCCGCCATGAGCGGGGTAACGCCGTTGGTGTCGCATACGTTCAGTAATTCCGGCGCAGTCTGGAGCAGACTCCCTACCTTCTTTATATCACCCCTGGATGCTGCTTGTATTAAATCGGGGGAGGCTGTGGCGTGTGCTGTTGTTGACGGCGAACCCGCAGGCTCAGCTGAGGCGGGTGAAACCAACAGCGGCAGACCTGCTGCAATAAGAAGCTGGGATATACGGGGCGAATACTTCATGCAATGAAAATCCTTATATTACCATAAGGATACTCTTTCTTAAGGGCTTCATCAAGCTAAAAAGGACAAAATTAGCTGTAATGAACTGAAAAATTGTGTGTATCAACCCAAAATCAGGCTGACGAGGCGCACCATATCAGTTTTTGTGTATCTCTGATCCAGTGGCAGGGGGTGCAAGCGGCGAGCCAGGCGGTTGGCTGTGTCTGTTGCATCAGTAGCCTCTATGACCTCCGGCCAGTAGAGAGGCAGAGCAATTCCGGCATCAATCAAGGAATCCCGCAGGTCGGGTATACTGCTGACAAGCGGGTAGCACATGGGAGCGTATTCAGGGGTGTCCGGCAGGTTCAGGTGGTTGATGCAGCCGAGAGCCTGGTGCAGTGTGGAGTAGTTTTCCAATCGCTGCCGGGCTGCCTGGACGAAATCGATACTGCGAAGAAGTCTGCGAGTGAGCGGGCTCATGCGCTGGGGCGGGGCAGAGAGGGCTGCTTCAGCTGCATCGCATCCTGTTATGGCTGAGCTGGCTCCGCCCTCCAGTCTATCGAGCAGGTAATGGCTGGTGCTGGCGCTGTATGCAGTGGTGTCGGGTAGAAGTCTCAGCGGGAATGGCGCAAGGGCGATTCCCCCATCTGCCATGCCGGAGAACTTGCGCGGGCTGTATATGGTGGGAATTCCCGGCAGAGGTGGACAATATAGTGCAGTGGTAGCATCTACTATGCAACGCCCTGCCAATTTCTGCGCAGCGGCGGCCACACTTTCATGGTTCAGTCCGAAGTAGTTGACCAGAAGAACGAGGTCATGTGCCCCGGCATCCGGGAGAATGGGAATCAATTGCTCTGTACAATCATATCGGTGAACGGAGATGCCCAGGCGTTTAGGGGCTTGCAGCATAGTGTCGCAGAGAAAACGGGGTGCCCAGAGTTTGTCTGGTCTGGGCATGTTGCTCAAGATACATTCAAATGCGGCTCTGCCGCTGCTGACGTAGGCACAATTCGGACTTTCCTGATATGGAAAATTATTGAAATCAGGCAACTCCAGCCCGAAGAATCCTCCCATCATGTCCTGCATGAGGGCATTCTATCGCGCTGCTGCCCCTGCGTCCAGAAAAATTCACCGCCAGGGGCATTTGATTATCGCCAAGTCTCGAATTACATGGTACTATGCCTGCATGAATGCCCGGCAGAAAGCAACAAGCCTGCTTGATTGGGGACTGAGTGAGCGTGAGCTGTTTCATGCCCGGAGGGTGCTGCGGGATGATGAACAGGTGGTGCTGATTCTGCGTCCGCAGGAGGCGCCTGCCGGGGAGCTGCGGTGGATGACTCTCGTCTTCCTGAGCCTTTTTGCTATGGTGTTGGTGCTTCTGCAGCTGGAGGGGGAGCATCCCTTATCATTTCTTGCTGGTGTTCTGTTGTGCATGCCCGGGTGCTGTATTATGGCCAACCGGTGGCGAAAGCTATACTGCCGAAGGCGTACTTTCTACATGATGACCCGGCAGAGGGCCTTGGTGATGGAGGCCACCCTGCGGGGCTACAAGCCCTGTTCCTATCCCTTGCATGAGGGGATGGTGGAGACTGTTGCGGTGCGGGGAGATGGGTCCGGCAATATTGTGTTTGGAGAGCGGAAGGGCTGGTATATCGACCACAATCGCGTGATAGATGAGGTGCATCAGCTTGGCTTCATGGATATTCCGCAGGTGAAATACGTGCAGCGGGTTCTGGAGCAGACAATAGAGGAAAGGGGAAATGTTGGAGAATAGTAAGGTTGTGTACCTGTTCTGCCTGGCTGTTGCTCTTGTTGTGCCTTCCTGCCGGCAGGTGGTGGAGGCTGTTAATATGAAGCAACTGGCACCGCAGGTGGTGGAGTGCGGTATGCAGCCCGGAAACTGGTATGAGTACATGCCGGTATATGCTCCCTACTTCTGCCTCAAGACCCGCTATGCCATTGTGTATCATGATGCCGAAATGCAGCTGGGCTATTGGCGGGCTCTGCACCCGGAGCCCCCGCATCGCGTGCTGCTGGAGGGGCGGGGCAATGCGTTGATTATCCACCGCAGTTTTGTGTGGGATGGCATGAGCTTCGGCAAAACTGTGCCTGAGGAGCTGCTGCCCAGCCTTTTGCATGATGCCCTCTACTACGCACGCCAGGGGAATGCTCCGTTCTCCCGCCGGGAGGCAGATACGGTCTTTCTGCGGGCCTGTAAGGTGCGGAAATGCAAAGGCGCGTACACCGCTTATCTCAGTGTACGCGCCCTGGGGGGATTTTTCGGTACGCCTCCCGGCGGGCAGCCTCCGCTTATTGAGCTCACAACGCCGGAGACTGAACCGGCACCGCTGGAGGCGGATGCTGCTAGTTGATGTTGACCTTCAGGCTCTCACCCTTCTTGAGCTCCAGGGAGGGGAAGAGGATGAAATCATTGGTGAAGACCGCTCCGGGGGCATCGCAGCCAGTGGCATCCTTGCCGGTGGCGGCTGTGGGGAACCAGACGGCGCAGCGGTCCTTGGTGTCGTAATTGGCGGTGATGGTGAAGCTCTTCTCGCCCTCCCAGGTAATGGAGTAGGGCGCCTGTGCGTGCGTTTCGTCAAGCTGGGCACGCCAGGCGGGGTCACCATAGAACGCTACAACATCGCGGTCGTGTACCAGCCCGAACATGTCTTTCACAGAATTCTCGGAGGGTTGAATCTGCTGACGCATGAACTGAGGAAACAGGGCCATGGGGGAGAAGTGTTCCTCATTGTAGGAGACGTTCAAGAGTCTGGGCTCCAGCTGCTGGGTGCGGTGCAACAGGAACTGGTTGTTCAGGAACCAAGCCTCGGCCAGGGAGGTGCCGGAAGTGTTGCCGAAGAACGTGCCCAGGGTGCCCCAGCCGCCCTCGCCATACCAGGAGGGTACGGTGTAGCCCACCACCTGGTTGCAGGTGTAGGCTGAGAGGGCGGTGACGCACATGCTGTTCGGGCTGTGGTTAGCATTGCCGAACAGGCAGTTGCCGGCTGCCAGCCAGACGCGCGGCTCACCGTCCGGCTCAACCGCTGTCTTCTCCTTAGCCAGCTTGGCCACCCCATCCTCCTGCCCTGCGATGGCATTGCGAAGGTTCTTGCCTGAAAACTCCGGGAACTCGTCAGCTTTCAGCTTGTGGAAGCGGTTTCCGTATGAGAAGATAAGCCCACGGCTGAAGGGCATTTCCAGGTTGAACTGAGTGGCATGGCTGGAGCTGATAACCAGCTGCGGTTTCTGGGTGGAAAGCTGGTCGGCAAAGATATCCAGCAGAGGGTCCTGCTCTCCGGCGGGGTAGGTGGTGGTGGTGGGCTCAGTGTAGCCGCTCTGCTCGCGCACGGGGGCCTCTGTCCAGTCGGTGATGCAGCAGCTGTGCTCGAAACGCTGGTGGTCCACGTTTGTGCTGGCCAGCAGGCGTTTGATGGTCAGCGGCTCATTTGCCTTGGCAATGCGCATGGCATCATTTGCCGTGTGGCCGGTGATAATGCCCCAGATGCAGTCGCCCCACACATCATCATCCACGCGGCGGGCTGCGCGGTGCAGGTTATTTACGAGCACGCGACCGACCTCCTGCGGGCGCAGCACGCAGGCTGCATAGCGGGCCTGGTTGCGGCGCAGTGCTGCGGCAATGTTGTCCTCCGTGAGCTCCTGCAGCGGGCAGATAACGGCTCCGTCATGTTTGGCTACCAGGTTGCTTACCACGGCGGCCCATTCGGGGTCTGCCATGGTGGTGGCGCTGGTGATGATGGTGTAGGCCGGGGTTCCGCAAGCTGCGGGTTCATCTGCCTTGGGGGCCTTGCTTGGCTCTTCTGCAGCCTTGGTTTCTACAGCCGGTTCGGCATCCTGCTCCGGAGTTTCTGCCGGAACGGCGCCGGAGGGCATGGTGAAGAAGTAGTTAATGTTGTCCTGGGAACCGAACACTTCGCGGGCCAGTTGCTGAATTTCCTCCAGGGAGATGCTCTTCACATCTGCCACCAGGTCGCGCATCAGCGGCAGCTGGCGCGGGTCGCTCTGCAGGCTCGCAAGGGCGTTCTCCCAGTAGCCCATGCTGCGCAGTCCCTTCACTGTACGGGAGATGTACGGGCGCAGGGCGCAATCAAGATCTTCCTGGGTGATTTTGCCCTGGCCGAGGTCAATCAGAATGGCGTCCATGGCGGTGGAAACCTTGACGCGGTTGCCCACAACACCCTCGCTGGAGGTGGTGATGGTGGCGGCGTTCTTCAGGTCAGAATTGGGCGCAAAGCGAACGCTGGGAGAATAGGTCTCACCCAGCTGGGCGCGGATGCCGTCGAACAGTTTTTCACGGGCAATAGTGGCCAGCACCTGCATGCGGCGGTTACGGCGGTGGTCCATGCCATCACCACAGGGGCGAATCTGCGTGACGATGGTTTTATCCAGATCCGTGGTGTAGGGCAGGAAGGTGCGCATGCCCCAGCGTGCCTGGCTTACATCCGTTTCCTTATCCGTGAGTGCAGTGAACTCGGTGTTGCGCTGCGGCATGGAACCGAAGGTGCGGAGCAGGGCGGGGATAACGTCCTCCACCTTGAAATCACCCACTACGCTGATTTCCATGGCGCCCTTCTGCAGCCAGGGGGTAAGTGCCTCCTTCACCTGCTCGGCGGTGCACTGTTCCATCTGCTCGCGGGTGGGGGTGATGAAGCGGGGATCGCTGCCGTAGATGTGGCGCGGGGCCTGGTAGCTGAATGCACCGTTAGAGGTGGTTTCAAAGCGGTTGTACATGGAGGCCAGGCCGCGGCGCAGGCGTTCTTCGCCGTCCTTGCGGTAGCCGGGATGCAGAATGCCGGCCACCAGCAGCTTGCACTGAAGCTCAAAGTCCTCTGCCGTGGTGCTGCCGCCCAGGCGGATGCGGTCTGCCCCCATGCCGAAGTTCAGGCTCACGTGCTCACCGGCCATGATTTTCTCCAGCTCGGTCAGGTCGTGGGCTTCAAGGCCACCCTGCTGCATGACACTGCTGGCCATGGCGGCCAGGCCGGGTTTGTCGAGCATGCGCATGGAGCCGCCATCAATGTAGGCACCAATCTTGATGCTTCCCTTCTGGAAGTCTACCGGCTTGAGGTTGATGCGGATGCCGTTGGAAAGGGTGAGGGTGGTGATGCCCAGATCCTCGATGACGGCCTGTTCTGTGATGCTGCCGGGTTCTCCCAGCTGGTCGTAGGCAAAGGGGGGCAGTTCGTCTGCCTCCGGGGCGCTTACTTCCTGCTGCATGACCATGTTGAACACGTCTCGAAGGTCGCTGGGTTCATTATCCTGCACCTTGGCACCGCTCATGGCGATGCGCACGCGTGTGGCATCAAACGCTTTTTCCAGAGCCTGGCGACAGATATCGGGATTCTTCATCACGACCTCCATGGCCATGTTGAAGGAACGCTGGGATTCCTGCGGGTCGGTCTGAACTTCCTTGTTATCAAGGCAGTCGATGATGCGCTCTGCCATGGCTGCGGCGTCCACTGTGGCCCAGCTGCCAATCTGGCGCTCGTGGGCGGCTACCGTGGCTGCTACGATTTCGTTGAGCTCGGCTGCGGAGAAGCCGTAGATGCAGGCGCGGCGGAGTTCCAGCAGAGCGGCCTCCATGGCTGCCTTCCAGTTGTCATGCTGGGCAGTCAGACTCAGGTTGAAGGGGGTGACGCTTTCGTACATGGGTTCCTCACCCACGCTGGCTCCCATGAAGGGGCTGTCCGACTGGCGGGCCATGCGGGCAAGTCGCTGGTTTACCATGGCGCATGCCAGCTGCAGTGGCATGTCATCAATGCGCTGCTGCATGGTGTCCGGCTTTTCCTTATAGGGATTCGGCACGCTCAGGACAATGGAGGTAGACTCATTTTCCGGATTGTGCAGAACGATGTCTGCAGGGCTATTCAGATTCAGCGTACCCAGATCCGGGCGAGCCGGCAGCGGGGCATCGGACATGGAGCCGAAGTGCTTCTCCACCCATGCCACGGCGGTTTCCGGCTTGAAATCGCCAGTGACCACCACGGTCATGTTGCGTGCAACATAGTGGGTCCTATAGTAATTGCGGAATACCTCGTAGGGGGCTCCCATGATGACCTCCTCGGTGCCGATGGGCAGGTAATCGGTCAGCTTCATGCCGGGGGCGCAGTGGCGCATCATGGCAATGCTGGAGCGGTAGCTGGCGGAGTCTCGGGCATACAGTTCACTGCGCACGATGCCACGCTCGTGGTCGATGGCTTCATCGGTCAGGGTGGCGCCGTCTGCAAAATCGCGCAGAACGGTGAAGGCGAAGTCTACTGTATCTTCATTCAGATTGGGCAGATTCAGCATGTATACCGTGTGCAGAAGGCTTGTGTAGGCGTTCACATCGCCACCGAAGCCCAGACCTCTCTGCTGCATGGCGGGGATGAGCTCATTGCGCTTGTGATTGCGGGAGCCGTTGAAGACCAGATGCTCCAGAAGGTGGGAAATGCCTTTTTCGTGTTCCTGCTCATTCAGGGAACCTGTGTTCACAAACAGGCGCAGGCAGCCGCGTCCCTGCGGCTCTGCGGTCGGGCGGATAATGTATTTGATACCATTGGGCAGCTCTCCCTTGGTGAGTAGGGCATCCTCGTGCAGCGTCATCTGCTCATCTGCAGTGGTTTGCACAATGTTTGCCTCCGTTGTTTCCTGAGCGTGGATTGCAGGCATGCCCATGGATAACGCTATCAGCGGGAGTATGGTCTTATAATTCATAGTGAAAATATGTGTTTTTTAATTGAGATGCGGTAGCACTCAAAATCGTTGAGAATTTTCCACATTCTAACAAAGTAGAGGGGTAAGGTCAAGTAATCAGTGTGTTCTGTAAAATGGGTAAAAAGTTCCGGCTGTGGCATTGTGGGCGCAGTTTTGGCTTGAATCTGGGGTGCTTTGGTATAGAATAAGCGTGTTATGCTAGATATCCGTGTTGTCAGGGAAAATCCCGAATATGTGAAGGAACGTGTGCGTCTTCGTGGTGGTGACCACTGGACGCTTGTGGATAAGGTGCTTGAGTGTGATGTGAAGCGCCGTAGCGCCGAGACGGAAAAGCAGGCTCTTTCCCAGGAGCGTAACAGTTCTTCCAAGCTGATTGGGCAGATGATGAAGGAGGGCCGCCGTGAGGAGGCTGAGGAGCTGAAAAAGCGCATGGGCGAAGTGGGCGACCGCATTAAGGAGCTCGATGCTGTGGCTTCCGCTGCAGCTGAGGAGCAGGAGGCTCTTCTGCTTTCCATACCCAACATGCCGCATGATGGTGCACCCGTGGGTGAGGATGAATCCGCCAATCCTGAGTTGCGCGTGTGGGGCACCAAGCCCGAGATTGCCGAGCCCAAGGATCATGTGGAACTGGGTACCAGCCTGGGGCTGCTCAATTTTGAGGACTCTGCCCGTATTTCCGGCTCCGGTTTCATCGTGTACCGCGGTCTGGGGGCCCGCCTGGAGCGCGCTCTCATCAATTTCCTGCTTGATACGCAGACTGGCGAGAACGGCTATGAGGAAGTGGGAGTTCCCTTCATTGTGAAGCGCGAGTGCATGTACGGCACCGGTCAGCTGCCCAAGTTCGAGGAAGATATGTATGGTCTGGAGGAAAACAGCATGTTCCTTGTGCCCACTGCTGAGGTGCCTGTGACCAACCTGTGCCGTGACCAGATTTTCAAGGAGTCAGATCTTCCCATCAAGATGACGGCATACACCCCCTGTTTCCGTCGCGAAGCCGGTTCCGCCGGTCGAGAGAACAAGGGTATGATTCGTGTGCACCAGTTTGATAAGGTGGAGCTGGTGGAAATCTGCCGCCCCGAGGAAGGTTTTGCTGAGCTGGAGAAACTCACCAGCCACGCTGAATGCATTCTGCAGAAGCTGGGCCTTCACTACCGTGTGATTGAGCTCTGCACGGGCGATGTCGGCTTCTCTTCAGCCAAGACCTACGATATCGAAGTGTGGGCTCCCGGTCAGGGTAAGTATCTGGAAGTTTCCAGCTGCTCCTGCTTCACGGATTACCAGGCTCGCCGTATGAAGCTCCGTTACAAGGATGCTGAAGGCAAGATTCGTACGCCTTATACGCTGAATGGTTCCGGTACGGCTCTGCCTCGTCTTTTCGTGGCTCTGCTTGAGCAGTGCCAGCAGCCGGATGGTTCTGTTCGTATTCCCGCTGCTCTGGTGCCGTATTTCGGCGCAGAGACCATCGCGCCGAAGGCCTGATTTCTCAACACTCCCCGCCCCTTGCGAAAGGGGCGGGGCTCACAACTCTACCACAACCTACCACCTGAAACTGATTTATGCGTGAAATGATTGTTGCCATGGGCCCCATGTTCTGGCTCATTCTCTTCTTTGCCACACTGGCTCTTGCCGTGCTGGCTGAACGCCTTTTCTACTTCCACCGCATTAACATCAACTCCGGTGAATTCCTGCGGGGCCTTTCTGCGCTGCTTCGTTCCGGTCAGTATGATGAGTGTCTGCATGAGGCTCGTCAGCTGCCTGGCCCCATGGCTCGCGTGGTGGAGGCGGTGCTCAGCCGCCCTCGCCTGAGCCGTCAGGAACTGCGTGAGATTGCTCTGGAAGCAAGTGAGGTAGAAGTGTACCGCATTGAGCGCAACGTGCGTACTCTGCTGGTCTGTGCTACGGTGATGCCGCTGCTCGGTGTGCTGGGTACGCTGTTGTCCCTGGTGAGTTTCTATGAGCAGCCCGGCGTGACAGACGGTGCCGCCGCCGCCCCGGTGGTAGCTGCCACGCTGCAGCAGGCTCTGCTGCTTTCTGCCGCCGGTATTGCGCTGGCTATTCCTGCTTATCTTTTCTATATGTATCTGGCTTCTCGTGCCCGTAAGCTCATTAACAGCGTTGAGCGTGCGGGGCTGGAATGTGTGCACATTATAGCCGATGCCCGCGATGAAGCCATGGCGCGGAAGGCTATGGAGGAATCACCCGCTGCGCCTTGCTGCAGGGTGCAGGAGGGTGCCGATGAGTTGGAGAAGGCATAATTCCTGATTTCTGAATCACGCTTATGCGTCGCGTACGTTCCACTCTTAACGAAGGAGGCTTCCCCATTCTGGTGGTGGCCGCGGTGAACCTCTTCCTGGTTCTCTGCGTCTGTGTGCTGCTTTCCAACCACCTTGGTCCTCATTACGGTTATACCGTTCAGCCTCAGGAGTCGCACTTCGTCATAGGTTCATACAACCGTGATTACTCTCACATCGTGTCAGTGGCTCCTGGCGACTCCCCTCGTATATATGTGGGCTCTGAGCTGGTTCGCGGTGGATACGAGGGATTTGAAAAGCATCTTGATGAATGGAATGGAGGTAACCCTTCCCGTGTATCTGTTATCCTGGTGCTTGATAAGGCTGTGTCGGCCGGAGTTTCCCAGCGCCTTACGGATATGATTCTTTCCCGCGGCTATATGTGCTGCCACGCCGCTGTGCCTGCAATTGAGTAAAACCTACGATGAAGGATAAGGAACACAGCCTTTTGTACCACACGATGCACAGCCGCCCCATGCCGGGCTGCCTGCCTCTGTTTTTCCTGATGGCGATGGCTGTTGTAGGGGTGGGAATCTGGTTTGCTCCGGTGGAGATGCCGAAGCGTGTCAAACCCAAAGGGATAGGGCATGTGTATGTCAAGAAGGATCGCCTGACGGATTTTGTGGTGCGCCGGACCAGCCCGCTGCCCTTGCATCTTCCTTTGCACGCAGACCCGGAATATCAGGAGGATGCAGCTGCAGCGTCTATGCCCCTGTTGCGTCCTGTCTCAATTGTGCCGCCGCCGCCCATGCCCATTTTTGATGCTGCGCCGGATTCATCTGTGCTGCATGCTGAAGATTTACTGGCGTTTCCGGATGAGCAGCAAGAGGTGCCGCCGCCGGCTCCTGCTGAGCCCTCTCCTCAGGCTGAAGAATCCAGAGAATCACCTATGCAGGTAACTCCGGTGTTCCATCCTGGTGTGGAAAATGAGAGTGATGGAGAGGAGGTGATCCCGTGAATATAGAAGCTATGCCGCCTTCGGAGTTTTTTTCGCTTCTGGTGTATCTGGGAGTGTCATTGACAATCTGTATTTATGTGCCGGTGAAGATTGTTGCCAAGTGGCGTCGGATACGCCGTGCTCGAACACACCTTACCTGCCGTATTTGCGGGTTTCGCTTCCTGAGGCGGGATGCAGAAGGGATTTGTCCCCACTGTCACTCCTCTAATTGAGCATCGTTCAGCTTGGCTTCAGCTTCCAGTGCTTTTGCATGGAATGGAAGCTGCTGGAAGAGAGTTAGCTGTTCGTCTGGTAAGCAGGCAACCTCTCCTTCCCCTTCGCTCCGGGTAAAGTCAGAAGCTGTGGATTTCGGGGCAAAATACCGATAGTTCAACGGTATGCTGCAGAGGGGTTCGTTATCCTGGTCAAGCAGTTCAAGATTCTTCAGTACAGCCTGTGGAGGTAGTGGCATATAGTGGCACTCAGGGGAGTCCCATGCTGTACGTGTCATGGCAGGAAGCGGCTCCAGGGTGGAAAATATGTCCTTCACCTGCTGGAGTTCTTCATCGTCCAGGTGCAGGTATTCGCTGTTGCCTTCCGCTTCAATATGTATTCGGGCTGCTGAGGCTGCAGTTGCCGATGCGCGGATTTTTCCAGCTTCCCCGTCTCTCAATCTGCAGTGGGTTGAGTATTCTTCTTCCGCTTCTTTGTGTTTTCTGACTAGCTGTAGTGTGGGAATATTCCTCAGGACTCCCATGTCGATGTCCGGGAGGCAGAGCAGGGTCTTACCATGCCGTATGGAATCCGAATAGCTGCAAATGGTGTTCTGACTGACTGCGCAGAGGGTGCGTCCATTGATGGTCTGAAGTCGAATCTCAATGCCTGCGGCTTTCCATCGGCGCTGCAGAGCTTCCGGTTTGGATTCAGGGGCTGGCTGTGTCCTGGAAAGTATCTTTTTAACCAGTTGAAGCTCTTCTGCGCTTAGGGGATAGCGCTTGAGTTCGGGCTCTCCGGGCTGCGGTGTCTCAATGCGGCAATATACCTCTGCCGATGTGGCGCATTTCGTTCCCATTTGCAGCAGCGCCAGATCACTGGTTGCAAATTCCCTGTATTCCGGGTTGCCGGGATAGGGTGTCTGCTGGCAGCCTGCCGCCAGCAGGATAACAGCAAGGGGCAGAACCTTCTTCATGAACTCAGCTGAGGGTGCGCTCCACCATCGCGTAGGCACTGTGGTTGTGGATAGACTCAAAATTCTCAGCTTCCACCTTATACCAGCTGAAAGCGTTGTAGTGCTCCGTAGCCACAGCTACATTGCGTACCAGGTCTTCCACAAAAACCGGATTCTCGTATGCCTTGTCGGTCACGTATTTTTCGTCCGGTCGCTTCAGAATGCTGTATACCTGGCAGCTTGCGCAGCCTTCAATGAGATCAATAAGATCCTCAATCCACACAGCCTTGCCGGAGAATCTTACGGAGTAGGTAACGATGCCGCGCTGATTATGGGCGCTGTGGGTGCTCATGGCTTTGGAGCAGGGGCACAGCGTCGTAACGGGTACTTTGATGGTCAGAGTGAACTGCCCGGGCTTGCCAGCCTCGGCATCAATTTCAAAGCGAACCTCATAGTCCATCATTCCTTCCATCCCGGTAACAGGTGCTTTCTTCAGTCGGAAGAAAGGAAACTCAATCTCCACGTGGGCACGCTGGGCATGAAGCTTACTCAGTAATCGATCCGGCAGCCGCACTGCGGTGCGCACATCGAGGTAGCGCTTGTGTTCATGAAGGGCTTCCACAAAGCGGCTCATGTGGGTTCCCTTGTATTTTTCCGGCAAATCCACCATCAGGGCAATTGAAGCCACAGTAGACTGGGTGCGCTGCTCTTTATCACTGACGATAATGGGAAAACGCACTCCTCGAACACCCACTCGATCAATGGAAATCTGGCGCGTGTCAAGTTCGTTCTGTGTGTCCTTCAGGTTTTGCATGATTACAGAAATTAAGCGGAATGCGGGAAAAAGACCGAGGGGGCTTGCAGGCCGAAGCATACAAACCCCCTAGTAATCAACGACAATCTGCCGTCGAGAACTCCTTCCTGAATCAGGGGAGCAGGTTCACGGCACGAGCGCGGCGGATCTCGCGGGTGATCTTGCGGTGCATCTTAGCGGAAACACCAGTCACGCGGCGGGGAAGAATCTTGCCGGTCTCGGAAGTGAACTTGGAAAGGAATTCCGGGTTGCACATGTCCACAGCGCCGGCGGGGATGTCGATGCGGCGACGGGGCATGGTCTTATTGCAGGTGCGGAAACGGATACGGCGTTCTACGCTCTTGAATTCGGTCATCATAATCGTATAGAAGTGCTTAGGAGGTTTAGCGCATCTCGCGGTGAAGAGTGCGGCGCTTCAGGTAGGGGTTGAACTTAACCTTCTCCAGACGGCCGGGTGTACGCTGGCTCTTCTTGTTGCGGGTGGTCACGTAACGGGAAGGGGTCTTACCCTCGGCCTTGGCCTCCGTGCATTCCAGAATGATAATATCTCTAGGCATAATTGCGAATTGTTGACTTGCGGGCGCATATTATACGCTATTCTTCGCTATCGTCAAGAGAAATCGCATTTTCCATGTCATTTTGTAGGTCAGCGTACCCGACATGGTCCTGCTTCTTGGCTCTGTAGTTGGCATATGAGCCATATTTTTTCTCATATTCTTCCTGGCATTTTACGGTTAGACGGCAGAAGGGACGCACCTGGAGGCGCTTCTTGGGAATGGGATCCAGGGAGATTTCACAGATGCCGTATGTTCCGCGTCGGATACGCTCCAGAGCAGCATCAATTTCAAAGAGTTGCTCACGGTCCTTGTCAAGCAGGCGGATGGTGAGGTCGCGCACTTCTGCCTCGCTGCCGGCATCGCCGATGTGCTGGCCGGAGGATGAGGAAACATTGGATGCACCGCTGCGCAGGTGGTCGCGGGTTACGTTCTGCATGTTGGGCAGCAGTTCATCGCGAAGATTCAGCAGTGCCTGCTTCTGTTCCTGAAGGAAAGTCGGCCATTCGGGGTCGCTCTTCAGCAGAGCAAGGGTCTCCTTGAGCTTCTTGACTCGGGCTTTCTCTTCTGCAGTCAGGGTTTCGCGAACCGTTGTCTTCTTGACAACGGTGGTTGTTTCCTTCTTGGCGGCAGCTTTCTTCTTGTCTTCTGCCTTGGTCTCCTTGGTTGCTTTCTTCGTGGTGGCCATAAATTTGATGAGTGATTGCGTGAATCTGTTTCTGCTGTGCAGTAAGTGTGATTTTTTGCTACTACCACAAGTTGAGGAAAAATTCAAGTAAATTCTTCTATCGGGTTGCAATATGCCGGAGAAATATCTATTATTGGTGAAATGTGAGGGAACGGGTGTTTTCTTATTGCACAGCAAGCCCGGGCTGTGCTAGGATGTGGCACTATGGTGATGGAACGCAAAGCGGGGGTGCTGATGCCCCTTTTTTCGCTGCGCAGAGAAGGTGACTCCGGCATCGGTGACCTTATGGCGCTGGAAGAGTGGATTGATTGGGCGGCTGCGCATGGCGTAGGATTCCTGCAGCTGCTCCCCGTTAATGCGCTGGGGGAGGATGATGCCCCGTCTCCCTATTCAGCCATCAGCTCCGTTGCTTTGGAACCTCTATATTTGTCGCTGGAGCGCGTGCCCGGCATGCCGGCGGATGTGCCGCCTTACCAGGAGGACTTGCCGCCGCTTCAGCTGCCCGGCGGGCGGGATTTGGTGGATTACGCGCGTGTGCGCGCGTATAAGCGCTACTGGTTAGGTGAGGCGTGGAAGCGCTTTGAGCAGGAGTCCGAGTTTGCGCCTCTGCGCGAGGAATTTGCCGCCTGGGTGCGGG
Source organism: Akkermansia sp. (assembly GCA_017628435.1). Classification (GTDB taxonomy): domain Bacteria; phylum Verrucomicrobiota; class Verrucomicrobiia; order Verrucomicrobiales; family Akkermansiaceae; genus Akkermansia. Next base: position 6,165 of record JAGBZE010000062.1, on the reverse strand, counting down.
GGCAGGGGAACTGGCTGGATGATTTCTCCACTTTCCTGGTGGCCAGCTTTGGCTTCGGTTCCATAGCGTGGTGGCTCTGGCCGGAGCAGAATCCGGATGTGGTGCGACGCGTTGTTAATGATTGCGCAGAGTCTCTCGATCAGAAGCGTCACCAGCAGTGGCTGCAGTGGCTTTGCGCGCGCGAATGGGCCGGCGTCCGGGCGCATGCCGATGCCAGGGGAGTGCTGCTCATGGGCGATGTGCCCATCGGGGTTTCGGTGGCCAGTGCAGATGTGTTTTTTGAGCGCTATCTCTTCGATATGGACTGGAGTGGTGGGGCTCCGGCCGAGGGTAATTTTGCGGAGGATCCCTTTACGGGAAAGTGGGGGCAGAACTGGGGAATCCCGCTTTACCGCTGGGATGTGATGGAGCGTGATGGCTTTGCCTGGTGGCACCGCCGCATCCGCAAGCTGGCCGAGGTGTTCTCCATGTACCGTATTGACCATGTGCTGGGCTTTTACCGTATATACGCCTTTCCCTGGATGCCGGAACGTAATCCGGAGTTTTTGCCGCTCACTCCGGATGAGGCGGCTGCCCGCTGTGGTGGGCGTCGTCCGGGGTTCCGTCCGCGTGGGGATGATACGGAGGAAAATCGCCGGGCTAATCTGGCGCAGGGGGATTACCTGCTGCGCCAGCTCCTGAAGGCTGCTCCCGGCGTTCGTGTGGTGGGCGAGGACCTGGGCTGCGTGCCGGATTACGTGCGCCCGGATTTGTCCTATCTTCGCATAGCCGGTTTCAAAATTCCTCACTGGGAGATTGACGCGCAGCAGCAGATTGTGCAGGGAGAAACGTATAATCCCTGTTCCTTTGCTACCTACGCCACGCATGATTTTCCGCCGCTTTGCACGGATTGGGATGCCTGGATAGATGCCGTGCAGGATGCCTACGCTGCCCAGCTTACTCCATCGCTCTCTCCGGAGGAATTACGCACGGCCAGACAGCGGGGGCGCGATTGCGCCCGGGTGCTCTGCTGGCTCTGCGATTTTGCTGGCATGCATCACCGAGAGTGCATGGTGCATTGGCATGCTGGAATTAAGGATGCCCTTATGCGCGCGTTGCTGTGCTGCAATTCCGCCTACGCTGCGTTGATGTGGACTGAATTGTTCGATATACCCGTGCGGTTGAATACGCCGGGGACCGAGGGCGGTACCAATTGGCGCCCTCGTATGCCGTTTACGGCTGCAGAGGCTTCCCAGCTGGAGCAGAGTGCCTGGTTGAAATCTCTGGTGAAGGAGACGGGGAGATGCTGATAATGACAAAGACCGCGCTGTTCAGGCGCGGTCTTCGTGTAAAGGCGTGTGGGGAAGTGGACTTACTTCTTAGCAGGCTTCTTCTTTACCTCTTCCTTCCAGTTCAGCACCTTGTTGCCGGCTCCTGCAGAAATGAGCTCGCCCTTGGCAGTCATGTAGAAGCACCACGGAATGCCCCGAATGCTGGGGGCGTTCTCAAGGTGCACGCTCTTGTGCATGACTCCGGGAATATCGGTTTCATAGTGGCCGATGTATTTCTGTGCGTCTTCCTCAGTGCTGTCGCTGCAGAGCAGAACAAGAGATACGGACTTGTCTTTCTTCATGTTCTTCTCGTATTCCTCCACAATCTGGGGCATCAGGGCGCGGCAGGGACCACACCAGGAAGCAGAGCAGATGAAAATGTAAACCTTTGCCTTGGGGCGGGCTTCCGTCTCGGTGAAATAACCAGCCTCGGCAAGAGCCTTTGCCACGGGAGAAAGCCCGGCCATGCTCTTACGCTTGGGCTTCTTCTTGTCCTTCTTGACCTTTGCTGCCTTGGCCTTGTTGCTCTGGGCATTGGCAGTGGGGAGACACCAAGTGCACAGACCCAGCATTAACGTGATGGCAAGGAAAATGTGTTTCATGTCGCGCACAGCCTACCACATAGTGCCTTGATACGTCAATGCTAAAATGTTAATCAGATGCAGCTGAGAATGAAAGTGGCCATGCGCATGCTTTTTGAATCGGGGGATGATAGGAGAACTCCGGGTAATTGTATTGACAATCATATGGCATTTGTGGTAGATTTTCGCGTAACCTACTGGAAAATCGCTATGCGAAACATAACGAAGACTATTCTCTTTCTGCTGATTGCTGTGGTGGCAATGTTTTCTATGCAGAGTTTTGGTTCAACTGAGGTGCCTGCAGTTGAGGGGGCAGAGGCTGTGGCAAAGTCTCCGCTCTGTGGTACCATCTGGTCTCTGGCTCCTGCTATATTTGCTATCGTACTGGCACTCATTTTTAAGGAGGTTTATTCCGCGCTCTTTGCCGGTGTGGCGCTGGGAGCCTGCTTTGTGACGCAGTTTGCCCCGCTGGATACGGTGGATTTTGTGGTGAATCAGGGGCTTATCGAGGGCATGAAGGCTACGACCGGTGTATTTATCTTCCTGGTGATTCTGGGGGCCTTCGTCTGCATGATTAACAAGACGGGTGCTGCACATGCCTTCGGCCTGTGGGCTCAGACTCACATCAAATCCCGCATCGGCAGCCAGCTGGCCACGTTTTTCCTGGGTATTCTGATATTTATTGATGACTATTTCAACTGCCTGGCTGTGGGCAGCGTGATGCGCCCGGTGACGGATGCCAAGCGTGTTTCCCGCGCCAAGCTTGCCTTCATCATTGATGCGACGGCGGCTCCCGTGTGCATGATTGCGCCCATTTCCAGCTGGGCCGCTGCTGTTTCCCAGTATGCAGAGGGTACGGGATACAATGGTCTGGAGCTGTTCATTCAGGCGATACCGTTCAATTTCTATTCGCTGCTTGCTCTTTGTTTTGTGGTGATGCTGGTGTTGATGCGCGTTGACTACGGTCCTATGCGCAAATATGAGCAGAATGCCATGCTGCATGGCGATGTTCACACCGTGGTGCCGGAACAGGTGATGCAGGAGCTGGAGGAGCGTAGTCCTCGCCGTGGTAGCCTGGCGGATCTGGTGGTCCCGGTGTTGGTGCTGATTGCTTTGGAAGTGTTTGCCCTGGTGTATGTGGGTGGCATTCTGGAGGGTAAGTCCTTTGCTGATGCATTGAGCGCAACGGATGCTACGGTGGGGCTCCCCTGGGGGGCTGTTATCGCTCTGATTCTGGCTGTCGCGTTCTACCGCATTCGTGGTGTCATGAGTTTCCGCACAGCGATGCGTTGTATCCCGGAGGGCTTTATTGCCATGGTGCCCGCCATGCTGATTCTGACCCTGGCTACCGCGCTGAAAAATGTGACCACTGCTCTGGAAGCCCGCGAGTTCATTGCTGTGCTGGTGCAGAACTCTGCCTCCGGTCTGCTGAACTTCCTGCCGGCCGTGATTTTCGTGGTGGCAGCCGTGCTTGCCTTCTCCACGGGAACCTCCTGGGCTACCTTCGGTATTCTCATCCCCATTGTGGTAAGTACCTTTGATCCGTCCAGTCCGCTCATGTTCATTGGCATGTCGGCCTGTCTGGCCGGTGCGGTGGCTGGTGACCACTGCTCCCCCATTTCCGATACCACCATTATGTCCAGCGCCGGTGCTCAGTGCGACCACCTGAGCCATGTATCTACCCAGCTGCCGTATGTGCTGACTGTATCAGCCGTGTCCTTTATGGCTTTCCTTCTGGCGGGCTTTGTACACAACTGGTTCATTGTGTTCCCGCTGGCTTTGGGTACTCTTTTTGTAACTCTGCTTGTGATTAAGCGTCGCAGCGGCAAGTGCCGGAACTAAGTCTTCTCTTCAGAGAGTTAAAAATCCCTGCCGTCAGTTTGCGGCAGGGATTTTTACATGCATGGAAAGCGGGAACTGTCCTCTTATTCCATTATTTGCAGAATCATGATGCGGAAGCTTTCATTCGTCACCATGAGGTAGGCAAAGAAAGCGGCAAGCAGAATGGAGAGTCCGATATAGATGCCAGCAGATGCCCATGCCTGTTTCCTGCTTTGGAGGAGCTGGCTGCGCCCCATGTGGTAGATAATGAGCGCCGTGATAGGGACGCCCACGCTGCTGGATATGCCGACAAATCCGGCTATGATACCGGTCAGAAAGCTCAGCCCAGCGACCTTGAGCGAGGTAATGTGCATTTTGCCCTGGCTGACGTCTTTCCGTGATACTGGCAGGTAGGCAAGGTAGATGACCAGGTAATGAAGGATGATGGCAATGAGGTAGAACGTAATCATAAAGGCTGATGTGGATATTAGCAGATAAGTAAACCAATGGCAAACAGAAACGCCCGCTTTTCCGGAGAAAAACGGGCGTTGCGGGAAACGGAATCAGGAAGATTACTTGAGAATCATCTTGAAGTCTACCACCACGGCGCGGTCGGCGGTTACGAGAACCGGGTTGCCGTCGATAGCGGTGATTTCGGGAATCTCGAGCACGAGCTTCTGCACCTTGGCCAGCGTGTCGGCCAGCGGACCCACAGCCTTGGGAGCCTCGCCACGCACACCGTTCAGGATGGTGCCGACCTTGGTCTCCTTGATCATGTCGGAGAAGTCGTCGGTGGGCAGGATGCGCATGGTGGTGTCGCGCATCACCTCGGTGTACACACCGCCGGTGCCGAATACCATGACGCGGCCGAAGTTCTTGTCGGTGTTCACGCCGATGATGGTTTCGGTAGCCTTGGTAATCATCTCCTGGATGAGCACGGAAGCGCCCTTGAGCTGGAACTTGGTGATGGAGCCCCACAGACCTTCCCAGGCCTCGTTGAAGGAAGCCTCGTCATTGATGTTGAGGTAGATACCCTTCATTTCGGTCTTGTGCAGAGCATCGGGAGCGGAGAGCTTGAGCACCACAGCGTTCGGGAAGATGGTCTTGCAGAAAGCAAGGGCCTCTTCCTTATCGGTGAAGTTACCGCACTTCGGGTAATCGATGCCGTAGTGGTCCATGAGCATGTTCACGGTCTCCTGGGGCAGGGAGGCCAGGCCGGCTTCCTTGGCGGAGGTCACGGCAGCCTTGATTTCGGCGGGCACTTCGCCGGTCTCGCAGGTGGCGAGCTTCTTGCCGCGGAAAGCCATCTGGGCCTTCAGCAGACCGAGCAGACGCACGATGTCGGCGGGGTACTCGTAGTTGAGAATCTTGGCCTCGTTGAGCAGCACGCGGCCTTCGTCCACGCGGGCACCACCCACGAAGGAGCAGTAGATGTTCACGTTCGGGTACTGGGGAGCCAGCTTGATGACGGCCTGGGCGGTCTCCGGGCATTCGGTCACGCGCTGGGGAGTCAGCAGCACGAGGATGTTCTTGTACTCACCGCTCTCGCAGAGCACCTTGAGGGCGGCCTCGTAGCGGTCGGCCTTGGCGTCGCCCACCACGTCGATGGGGTTGCCCAGGGAAGCCTCGGGGGTAAGCACGGCGCGCAGGGCAGCCTTGGTCTCATCGCTGGGGGGAGCAAGGTCAAGACCGGCTTCCTCGCAGAGGTCGGAGGTGAGCACGCCCACGCCACCGGCGTTGGTCAGCACGGCCACCTTGCCGTCGAACTGGTTGTGGTTGCAGTACTGCAGCACCTCAAGCAGACCGAAGAGCTCGCGGTCGTTGTAGGCCTGGATGGCGCCGGCACCCTGAAGGGCCATCTCCAGCACGCGGTAGTTCGGGGCCAGAGAACCGGTGTGGGAAAGGGAAGCAGCCTGGGCCTTGGCGCTCTTGCCGGGCTCCATGATCACGCAGGGCTTGGTGTCGGAAACTTCCTTAATCACCTTCAGGAATTCCTTACCGTTCTTGAGGGACTCCAGGTAGAACACGAAAGCGTTGGTGTTGGGGTCGTCCTTCAGAGCGGCCAGCAGCTTGTCTTCGCCCATCACGGCCTTGTTGCCGATGGAGATGAAGTGGGAGAAGCCGATGCCCTTGCCGGCGGCCCAGTCCATGATGGCGGAGCAGTATGCACCGGACTGAGACACGAAAGCCACGTTACCGCGGGCGGGGAAACCGTCGGCGAAGGAGGCGTTCACGTTGTCGAAGGTGGAGATGTGGCCAAGGCAGTTCGGGCCAAGCAGGTTGATGCCGTTGTCCAGGCACTTCTGGGCGATGCGCTGCTCGAGCTCCTTCTCGCCCACTTCGCCGAAGCCGGCGGTGATGATGGAGATGTTCTTCGTGCCGTTGGCGATACAGGCATCAATCACGCCCTCGGTGAAACGGGCGGGAACCAGCACAACCACCAGGTCCATGGG